>CAYQZC010000092.1:0-4275 GCA_964421945.1 uncultured Pseudomonadales bacterium | reverse complement strand
CATAGCCTCGATGACCGTTGGGATTTTCATCCGCCATGTGCCACCGCTACTGCATGAAGGCTGGCTGGTTGAGCTGATCGGAGTAGTTTCCCAATCGTGGTCAAGGTAGCTCCAGTCGTGATGACATCATCGACTACTAGAATATGTTGTTGGCTGATAGTGTTAGATAAAAGTAGGCTGTAGAGATTGCTTTGCGATTCTAAACGTTTTGAACGATTTGAAATGCCAGCCTGAGATTTTGTGTGATGGTTTTTCTTTAGTAGTGGAAGGTAGGGTACCTGAAGTAAACTAGCAAGTTCTTTGGCTATTTCTTCAGCTGGATTAAAGCCGCGGATGCTTTGTTTGCGGGGATGGCTGGGTACTGATGTGACCACGGTGATCGGGGGGAAAACGAGACTCAAGAAAAGTAGCTTTGCAAACCACTTTCTCAAACCAATAATGTACTGATACTTATAGCAATGCATTAAGGTGGTGATCGGTGGTTCAAACAGACAAGCTACTTGGAGGGTGTCAAAGCAGTTTTGCTCAACTTCGAGAGTGATTGGTCCCTGCCAAAATGAAACCTCATCGGTGCATGGCTGGCAGAGATACCTTCCAAGTTTTTGACATTGGCAGCATTGAACGGGAAATAGGAACGACCAGAGCCAGCGAAACATACTGCGCTGAGTATGCCGGACTTTGCTTGCATGAAATGAGGAGTGGTCGCACCAGGACTCGAACCTGGGACCTCTCGAATGTGAATCGAGCGCTCTAACCAACTGAGACTATGCGACCTCAAGCTGCAATTATAGCATGGTGATCAATTGGTGTCGGCGCAAGATGGCTGCCACTTCGTCACTGGTATTGGCTTGGAAAAGTTCGATTCTGACCTGGGAGGCATTGGGAATTTCACGTACATACCAACCGAGATGTTTTCGCATGGGCATAAAACTATAGCGTTCTTCTTGATTGAAACATTTTTCATAAAAGTATGAGTGTTCAAGGGCTATCTCAAATCGAGTTCGTGGTTGAGTGTAGTCGGCCGGCTGAAACACATAAGGATTTCCCATGGTAGCTCGTCCCAGTAAGGCTCCGGCTAGATGGTGATGCTGGATTTTATCAAGCGCATCTTCACGATTGCTGACATCACCGTTACCTAAAATCAGGGTCTTGGTGCTGTGGGCTAGGGTAGCGGCGTTACCAATTGCTTCCCAGTTTGCCTGGCCACCATACTGCTGTTTCAAAGTTCGGCCATGTACGGTGATGGCAGCGGGTTCAGTTTCGAGGAGCCGAGGAATCCACTCCGATACTACATCAGCGTGGAAACCGATGCGGGTTTTGATGCTTACAGGTAATGGCCGAGGTACTTGGTATTGAGCCGGCAGCTTTGATTTTCGCTCAGCTACCAGGTCTTTGATGTTTGGTGTCAAATCAACACAGTCAAAAACAGTAGCCCCATTTTCCCATTCTCGGAGTCCTTGTTGGACCGCTCTCACAATATTTTGGGCCAAATCTGGTGTCAAAATTAATGCGGCCCCAGCTCCAGAATGAGCTACATTTTTGGCTGGGCACCCCATATTGATATCGACACCATCAAATCCTAGTTCGGCTAACAAAATCGCTGATTGTCGGAAGAAATCGGGTGTAGTGCCGTAAATTTGGCCGATGATCGGTCGTTGTGATTCATCAAAAATAAACTCTTTCAAAAGTCTTTCGGCTCCATGACACAGACCTTCAACACTTGTGAATTCTGTAAATACTAAATCTGGTTTACCATATTTTTTTGGATAAAGCGGAAAGGATGATCGCTGACCCCATCCATAGGTGAAAGACCAAGGATTGGCGAGGTAAACTGGTTCCAAAAAGATTGTTTCATCAAGCTAGTAGTATACCTGGTCATGGCAAGACTGTGGTAAGGGCTTTAAGTTCTGCCTCTAGGCTAAATTTGGTGGCACTCGAAATCAGCGTTTGGGGAGCTTGATTTACCAGAAGTAAAAGAGTTGATGCTATCTGTTTTTGGATCAGAGGACTGTACCATTCGGCGTTTTGACTTAGGTACCAGAGAAGTTGGTAATAGTATGAGGCTAATGGTTCCTCTGAGGATTGAGTTGCCCGCAGTAATGTTCTCCAAGTTTCCCAGGTAGTGGGAGATTTGAGGCGATGATTTCCATCAGGATCTAAAATAAGAGTGTAGTTTTGTGGTTGGGAGCTAACAATTCCAGATAGGTCAAGTTTGGAAGAGTTACCCTCTTGGTCATATAACCAAATCTGACTGCTGAATGGTATAGAGGTTTGGTCTGAGCTGAAGGTAGTAGGAGTGACGGTCACGCTGTACTCAGACAAACTTGGTTTGGCCAGGGTGGTCATTGCCACTGGCAGTGTGTGTTCACCTTGAGTGGTGTTTGGTTCTACTAGTTGCTCGATAGTTCTAACAGCTGCTACTGGTTGGTGTTGAGAATCAGAAAAACTAACTGATATTTCAGGATCATGTACCACCAAAATATAACTAAGATCGGTATAGCTCGGGTGGAAAATGCGAGTGGAAAGCAGAGGAGCTTTATGTTGACTGAAGCGCTGAAGTTGGTAGGCCGGATCTTTGATAAAAAAATCATTAGGTTTTTCGGTGATACTATCTGCTACTAAAAAGTGCCCTGGGATTTGAAAAATGACTGGATTGTGTTTGAGTAATTCATCCCTAGCTGGCTCAGTAGCTGCTCCACTGACGGCGGAATATTCCAATTTGGGAGTATCCCACATTTCACTCACCAGTCTAGTCAATCGGGTAACAGCCAGCCAATTGAGGGCGCCTTCGCCAATATAGCCATCGGGTTGGGATAGCAGCCAATCATTAAGTGTGGCTGGCGTTATTTCTTGGCCGTCAGGTAATTTGGTAATGGTATGGTAACGCAAAATCATAGCCATGGAGGTGAGTGCACAACCCCAGCGGCCGATGCTTGGATTTTCGGACCAATTTTTGGCTGAGTCATACTCAAGTGAACTCCATGACGGATCGGTTTGTTTTAGTGCTTGGACCGTCCGAGGTGGTAGTGGCGGTCGCTCATCAAGAGTAGTTACTTGAATGTTATCAAACTGGATTTTGGTAGGGTAAGCCGACCCAGTACCAGCTTTGATACCGATTTTGCCAAAGTCTTGATTAAAGGTGTGATCGTAGGTGTCTAAAATGACAGCTCCATCTACAGAAATGGTAATAAACCCTGACAGAAACTTGATTTTGACGTGATATGTTTTGCCATTTTGCATAATAAACGAGTTATTAATACTAAATGGCACCGCACCATTTACCAATTTATCAAAGCTATACCATTGCTCAAGAAAATGAATCTCATACCAGTTGAGTAAGTTTTCGAAACCAAACGAAATATTTTTGTCGATGCCAGCTATTGGCGTGTAATCAAGTTCATACTCGATGTTTTTCCAGGTCGGATCCCAAAATTGATCTTTTGGAACCAGCTCAATAATAGTTGATGGGGTCGGAACAGTAGCCTCTACCACACCGTTCACAATTTTCCACCAATCGGCGTGGGCTCGGGTCGATTCCCATTTTTCTAAGGTGTCAGAAAAGTCTTCGGTGAAAACAATCGAGTTAGCATGGGCCGGAGTCGACCACACTAGTGCCACGAAGCTCCAACTCACCAAGACACCGACAATAGTGGTCAAAAATCGACTGGTCATGTATGCTCCTTTCATGCTGGAAAAGCAAACTTTCTACGATCGCTACCATTTGCAAAATGATTATTTTGCTAAACAATTGGGAATTAATAACTTCACCTACTTTTATATCTTCCAAACCTTTCGCGAGGCTTGCTTGGAAGGTCAATGGCAACACAAAAAAGTGCTGGATGTGGGATGTGGGGTAGGCACTCTGAGTCTGTGGTGCGCCGGACAAGGTGCAGAGGTAACTGGGGTGGATGTATCACCGCGGGCGATAAGGATCGCACGTCGAGCTCAAGATGCTTTGAAACTGAAAAACGTAACTTTTAGCGAAGGTGAGCTCAAAAATGGTAAGGCTAGCTATGACGTGGTAATTTGCTCAGAGATGATCGAACATGTGCCCGATCCAAATATGGTAGCAAAACAGATATTTTCCCATCTCAAGCCTGGAGGTTTGCTGATCTTAGGTACTCCTTCGCGCCAAAATCTTCTCTACAAACTCGGATATTACAAACAGTTTGATGCCCGAGTAGGGCATCTTCGTCGCTATACAGAAGAAGAAATAACTCGACAACTTACAGAAGTGGGGTTTGAAATTTTATCACTTAGGAAAGTGGAAGGACC
>CAYQZC010000091.1:0-4314 GCA_964421945.1 uncultured Pseudomonadales bacterium | reverse complement strand
AACCTGCGATATGTGGAGTCGCCAAAATCTGAGGATGGTTTATAAGCTTTTGATTTACCTGTGGTTCACCACTAAAAACATCCAAAGCCGCTCCAGCAATTTTACCTGCATCTAGGGCCGCTAGTAGCGCAGCCTCATCAAGTATTTCACCACGGGAAGTGTTGATCAGATAGCTTCTGTTTGGCATCGCAGAAAACTCAGCCATTCCTATGCTGTGGCGCGTCTGATCGTGTAAAGGCAAATGCAAAGAAACCACAGTCGATCGAGAAAACAGCTCAGCTCTAGCAACTGCTTTGATACCACGAGATGCTAAATCAGACACAGTTAACACAGGATCATACCCAAGTATTTCTTTAATGCCTAAAACGCGCGCCTTTTGTGCTACCAAACTACCGATCTTGCCACAACCAACGATCCCCAATGTCTGTGATGATAGATCAGAACCCACCGCCTCGAATGTCCTCCAGTTGCCATTTTGGAGCGATTGTCGTTGTTCCTGAATACGCCGCACCAACCAAATCATGGTACCGATCACGAACTCAGACACTGCCTCAGCATTGGCTCCAGGACTGTTGAAAACAGAAATACCATGAAGCTCACAATACTTCACATCAATGGTGTCGAGCCCGGTACCGACTCGGATCACATATCGCAACTGCCGATACTTTTGCAGAAACGTCGCGTCTACTTTGGTATAGGTTTTGACTAAAACCGCTTCGACCTCAGTCGCTGAAATTTCTTGGCTAGTACTATCAACCAAATCATTACCAGCTTCCCTCAACATTTCCAAGGCTCTGACATTTATTTCTGGAGTTTCAAATACTAAAATCTTCATAAACAAAGGCCTATTTTATAATATAAAAGGACTAAATCATAGTATTTACGCTATGATTCTGTATTTTTAGTGAATCTTATAGTATAATATCCAGATATGAAGAGCCCTAAAAAGCCCACAGTCACCATTGGTATTTGTGCCTACAATGAGGCTGCGAATATTGGTTTGTTACTCCAGGATATCGCTCACTTTAAACCTGAAGGTGTGATCATCAAAAAAGTACATTTGGTTTCTGATGGTAGTTCCGATGCCACTGTCAAAATTGCCCGCCACAGTTCACTCAAGAACTTGTACATTTCTGATCGTCGTCAGCGTAAAGGCCTCGCTGCCAGCACGAATCTTTTACTCAAAAAATGTAACACCGATGTTTTGATCTTGATCAATGCCGATATTCGAATCCTCGATCCAAAATTTGTCCAAAAATTAACCAAATCAATTGCCGATGGAAAAGCCGATTTGACTTCATGTAACTTGATCCCCAGTAAAGGTCTCAATCGTCTAGAAAAAACTCTCATCGCCAGTATGGCATTCAAAACTCAGCTTTATGAAAGTCATAAGAATGGGCACAATGTATATACCTGCCATGGCAGTGCACGAGCTTTGTCTAAAAAATTGTATTCAACGCTTAGATTTCCCCACAGTGTTGGTGAAGATGCCTATTCATATTTGTTTACCTTAAGTCATGGACTCAAATACCGCTATGTCAAAAACACTGAAGTAGTATACAAAGAACCATCGACAGTCAAAGACTATCTCAAACAGAGTGTCAGATTTAAACAATCACAATCACAATTTATCCAAGAGTTTGGGCCAGAGTTAGTAAAAGATTCATACACATTACCATTGTCATTGATCATCAAAGTCTTTTTTCAACATTTCTTAAAAACTCCAATGGAATTAGTTTTTTACATCAGCCTTACCACCTACAGCAAACTCAAATCAATGCAGCATCGGCGTATTAGTAATACTTGGGAAATTGCCAATAGTTCTAAACAAATTAACACATGATAAAAAATACTTTTGCTGACACTATTCGCCGGATTCTATATGTTTCACTAGGAAAGCTAGATATGTGGCGAGGTGTTCAGCCACCATTGATTACGATACTTTGTTATCACAGTATTGCTGATGATCATTGGGCATTTAGTACCCCCCTCTCTGATTTCAAAAAACACATCACCTTACTAGCTAAGCAGTATGATTTTATTTCGCTTTCTGAGTTAGCACTTTTTTTCCAAGGCAAACAATCGATCACCTCACCATCAATAGTAGTGACTTTTGATGATGGCTATCAAAACATTTTGTCAGCTGTACCTATCCTTAAAAAATACGGAATTAAGCCCACAGTATTTCTTCTTTCTGATCCAAGTCATGCTAACCGGAAAGAACTGGACTCTCAGTTACCATTTCTAAACTCAAGTGATCTCAAAGTCCTTTCCCAAGCTGGTTGGGAGTTTGGATCACACACCGCTACTCACCCCGATCTTTGGAGTTGTTCACCGACAGCACTTAATCGTGAAATCGTATTGTCCAAAAGTGATCTTGAGAAAAAAATTGGTAACAAAATCAACTGGATTGCATATCCCAAAGGAAGATACTCGCCTCAGATTTTGAAGAAAGTTCGTCAAGCTAAGTACACTCTCGGTCTGAGTATGGATGATGGAGTCATAACAAAAAAAAGCAACTTGCTGGCTATCCCACGTATCGGGATCAACCGCACCCATAGTTTGGGTGAAATCGAAACTATGAATTATCAACTGCCTACCTTACTCAGACAAACATTGAAAAGATTTATCAAGTAACACATGTCCAAACCATCTATTTCCAACCAGCTACATGTGATCGTCAAATTTTTCTATCCTGTCGCGGCAGGAATTGAAACAAACATTTTGGAAACGCACACTACCTTACGTGATCGAGGTTGGAAAATAACAATTCATACTACCCGCGATACACATATCGAAAAAAATGTGCTTAAGCTAAAAGAAAAAGTCAAAGACTTATCAGTGATCAGATATGTTTGGAACTGGTGGGGTTATTGGCCAGCCATTAAAAATCAAGAAAATACTGTCATCGCCCTTCATAATTTTAATATCTTCCCTCACTTCACCATTATGATGTGGGCTTGTTTTCTCAAACTTACACGACAGAAAAAATTCGTCTTATTGCTGACACCACACGGAGGGTTTAATCCTGAGTGGTCGACTTTTGGCATGATGAGCCGTTTGATCAAGAGTTGGTACCATTACACTATCGGTGTCTGGCTAATAAATGCCGCTGTTGATGGCGTCCGAGCTGTGTCGGCTTGGGAAGCTCAAGAAATGAAAAACAAAGGTATCAAACCTAAAAAAATCACCATCATCAGTAATGGAATCGAAAATCTAGCTTTTACCTCATTTGATAAAAAAGTCCCTGCTGATTTTAAACGTAAAGTAGATGAACTCGGTCCCTACATCCTCCAGATGGGTCGCATCCATGAAATCAAAAACTTTGAGACCACTATCAAAGCTCTCGCACTGATTCACAGCAAACTCACTTTCGTGATTGCTGGTCCGATTAGTGATCGCGCCTACAAAAACAAGCTTGACTCTCTGATCAAAGAACTAGAGCTACAAGATCGTGTTATTTTCTGGGGTGTGGTACGCGATGAAAGCAAATTTTATTTGATAAAAAAAGCGCAGATGATGGTCCATATGGCCAAGTGGGAAAGTTACTGCAACATCGTGCATGAAGGTATGAGTCAGGGATTAGTTTGTTTGGTCGCAAATAATACCGCCTTACCCCTCTTGATCAAAAATGGCAGAAATGGATTCTGTTTAGAAACCTATGATTATCAAACATTAGCTAAAAAAATTAATTGGGTGCTCAAAAACAAGCGACAACCTAAAGTCAAAAAAATCGAAAAACTCAACAAAGAAATGGTAGCCTCTCATTCTTGGAAGAGAGTGGCCATCACTATGCACACCTGGTATCAATCACTTTTGCAGGCACATCATGAGAGCATTTAAGAAAATTCTTTTTTCTACACTCAAATACCAAATCTATGTGCCTTTCCAACACGCGAAAACTAGATTTACTGCCTTCGTATGGAGTTTGAGACTCAAATCAGTGGGCCACGAGGTAATGATCGAGCCAGGTTGTATTTTTGCTGACGCAAACCAAGTGGAGATCGGCCATCATGTCTATATCGGCCATGGTTCACATTTCTATACAGCAGGTGCTTACATTTCGATCGGCAACTATGTATTGATCGGACCCAACACCTCATTTCTAGCTGCCAATCGCGACACCTCCCGTTGGGAAATGCCGATTTACTTTGGCACCAGCTATAAATCCGCCCCGATTATTATCGAAGATGATGTGTGGATCGGTAAAAATGCTGTCATCACGGCTGGCGTCACACTTCATCGCGGTTCGGTGGTCGGAGCTGGCGCTATCGTGACCAAAGATGTTCCAGCCTATGCCATAGTCGGCGGGAA
>CAYQZC010000090.1:0-4315 GCA_964421945.1 uncultured Pseudomonadales bacterium | reverse complement strand
GCACTACTTCGTCTCCATGATCATAAGCAAGGTACAATAGGCTTATGGGTATTCGTACTCCTTGGAAAATCTGGTTGGCTGTAGGATGTGTCTGTATCGCGGGATTGGCGTTATGGTTGAGTCTGGTTTGGACTGCTCCACTACAATCACCACTTACCGAATCTCCTCGTTTCAATTTTTTGAGTGAAGTCTTGCCGAGTCACCCAAGTCAAAAAGTGGTGTATGGCTATGTCCCGTACTGGAATCTCGATAAAGTCACCATCCAGCCAGAGCTGACACACCTGGGCTACTTTGGCCTCACCATCGGGCCCAACGGGACGATCCTCACCCGTACCGAAGAAGGAGGTGAGCCGGGATATCACAAACTTGGATCAGATGATTGGCTAAAACTGGTTGAAGAGGCTCACAATCGCAACGCCACCACCGAAATTGTATTAGCTCAGTTTAATAATGATGACATCGTAGCGTTCTTATCATCACCTGAGGCACATCAAAACTTGATTGCCTCGTTGGATGCCATTCTTTTGGCATATCCGGTGAGTGGCATCAATATTGATGTTGAGTACACCGGCGAAATCACTCCAGCCCTACGGGCCCGACTTACACAGTTTATGGTAACGCTCCGTCAGCACCTCAACAGTCGTTATGCCGGGGTCAAGCTTTCTATCGCTATGTACGCCAGCGCGGCAGACGAAAATAATCTGTGGGAAGTGGCTGAGCTGGGAAAAACTGTTGATTACATCGTGATCATGGCCTACGATTTCCATCGTCGCTCATCCCCTTTAGCCGGTCCCGTTGCGCCTTTGTTTGGAGGCAAGGAACTGTGGGACAGCGATATCAGCGAGCATCTACGCGCCTTTACCAATTTAGTTCCACCAGAAAAATTACTTTTAGGAGTACCTTTTTACGGCTATGAATGGCAAACCACCAGCCGCGAACCTCAAGCCCATACTTTTCCAGACACTGGAGCTACCGCCAGTTTTAAACGGGTACAGGAAGTGTTGCTCAAAAAAGACGAGCTCCAAGTCATCGAAGGTTGGAATGACAGTGCATTGTCACCTTATCTGTCGTATGTCGAGGATGGCAACATCTATGTGATTTATTATGAAAACTCGCGGTCACTCTCATATAAGCTTGATTATGTAAATCAGCTTGATCTAGCAGGCATTGCGATCTGGGCACTGGGATATGAAGGTGATAACCGAGAACTGTGGGATGTGATCGATCGCAAACTTTGAGGATATTTTGTGTTCATCTTTGGTCTGGTTTGAGCCATTTGGCTATGCTATTATCCCGACATGGCACGGGTCAAAAAGTCAGCTACTACTCCTAAAAATTCTTCCAAACGTGCTACCAAAAAGAAAGCTCGATCCAAGACCACAAAGGCTCGATCTGTCAGAGTATCTTCCCTAAAAAAAGTCAAAAAAACTGCTCCAAAAAGCACTAACCGTGCCCAAATCAAAACCAAAACGAAAATTAAAGTCAAAACCAAACCCAAAACAAAAACTGTAAGAGTCAGGAAAAAAACTGCCGTCATTTATTCCCGTACCACCTGGCAAGCTCGATTCTTAGATCAAAGTTCACAACTTTTGCGCACCATTTGGCACGTAGGTATTTATCCCTACCGGTGGCAATTGATTTTATCGACCCTCCTGACTGCCATCATCATTGGTTCGAGTTATGCCGCCTACATTTACATTTTTAAAGACTTGCCGTCACCACAGCAGCTGGTAGAAGATAAGCCGCCAGCCACCACCAAAATTTTGGATCGTAACGGCAAAGAATTGTTTCGACTCTACAATGAAGAAAATCGAACCCCCATCCCGCTGCAGCAAGTGCCAGCTTTAGTGATCAATGCTACCATCGCCATCGAAGATCAGCATTTTTATACTCACCACGGGTTTTCGATCAGGGGTATTACACGCGCTACATTTGCCAATTTGCAAGGAAAATCTATCCAAGGTGGCTCGACGATCACTCAGCAACTCGTCAAAAATCGTTTGCTTTCGCCTGAAAGGACACTACAGCGCAAATTAAAAGAAATCATCCTTAGCATTTTGGTGGATGGGACCTATACCAAAGAGCAAATTTTGGAAATGTATCTTAACGAAGTCGCCTATGGTGGGTCAACATATGGGATCGAAGCAGCCGCCCAGCGCTACTTCAGAAAACGGACCCAAGATCTGACTTTAGCTGAAGCTTCCTTGCTGGCTGGATTACCCGCCGCCCCTTCTGCCTATAGCCCTTTTGGTGCCAATCCTGAACTAGCCAAAGCACGACAGTCTGAAGTCTTGCGTCGGATGGTGGAAGATGGGTACATCACCGCTGAAGAAGCTCAGATCGCCAGCCAAGAACCATTAAACCTTCAACCTGACCAGATTGAAATCAACGCTCCGCATTTCGTGATGTATGTCAAACAACTTTTGGCTGAACAATATGGTGAAGCTATGGTCCACGAAGGTGGTTTGGAAGTGACGACTACACTTGATCTCGACTTACAGCAACAAGTCCAGTCTATCGTGACCACAGAGCTTGATACCTTGGCTAAACTCAAAATTTCCAACGGAGCAGCTTTGGTCACCAATCCTCAGACCGGAGAAATACTAAGTATGGTGGGTAGCAAAAACTATTTTGATTTTGCTCATGATGGACAGGTAAATGTCACCCTTCGGCCTCGCCAGCCTGGCTCGGCCATCAAACCTATCACCTATGCCTTAGCTTTTGAACAAGGTCGCAAACCTTCTACTACCGAAGAAGATACCCCCATCACTTTCCAGGTCGCAGGTAGTAAACCCTACTCACCCAAAAACTACGATGGCCGCTATCATGGCAAAGTGACGTTACGTGAGGCTTTGGGTTCTTCCTATAACATCCCGGCCGTCAAATTATTGGCACAGATCGGCATCAACTCGATTATTGATAAAGGTCAAGCTTTGGGTATCACTACCTGGAATGATCGGACTCGGTTTGGTTTATCTTTGACCCTGGGTGGTGGCGAAGTTTTGATGACTGACCTGGCCACGGTTTACGGTACTTTTGCAAATATGGGAACTACCGTCGACCTCAACCCACTCCTAGAAGTCAAAACATATAAAGGTGAAGTCCTTTATCACAATAGTTGTGGCTTGGAACGTGTTGGCTGCCCGACCAAGCGGACGCTCAGTAGTTTGGCCGCCTACTTTATCACTGATGTCTTGTCAGATAACCAAGCTCGCACCCCCGGCTTTGGCCCTCGCTCAGTGCTCTTTATCCCCAATCAACAAGTGGCTGTCAAAACGGGCACCACCAATAACCTCAGAGATAACTGGAGCATCGGCTACAGCACTGACCGTTTGGTGGCAGTGTGGGTGGGTAACAATGATAATACTCCCATGAGCTATGTAGCTTCTGGTATCACTGGGGCATCTCCTATTTGGAATAAAATCATGCGCTTGATGCTCGACGACGATCAACCTCATCGCTTTGCTACACCTTCTGGACTGATCAAAGTGCCCATTTGTGTAAATACCGGCACCTTACCTTGTCGCAACTGTCCTGTCGTCAAAGAAGAATTGTTTGTACTCGGCACCCAACCAACTCAAAACTGTAACCCAAACAGCTTCGCCTCACCATCTCCCAGCACCAATCCGACGCTGCCATCGATACCTCGGACACGTTTCATACCCACTGGAGGCGGAGTCCGCTAAAGCAAGCTGGGGAAAGTTACTTATTTAATTGCCACAAAAGTAAAGAGGCCATGATGGTCAGCAATAAAAGTATGGGGGCTACTAGTTTTTCTTGAGCTCGGCGTTTTTGTTGACGCTCTTTTGCCAATCGTTTTTCTTCACGGGCCACCCGCTTCGCTTCATGGTCGGCCTGCGTTTTGGCGATCGAATCCTCAATTTCGGCTAGTTCGTCATGACTGAACTTGGGCATGGTCTTGTAACAATCGAACTCGAGCTACGATCATATCAACAGCTTGATCGATACTCAAATCACTGGTATCTACTATCCACGCTTCAGGAACGATTTTCAATGGATCAGTTATCCGAGTCATATCTTGATGATCTCGTACTAATAATTCTTGATACACAGCATCAAAACCCACATCTTGACCTTTGGTTTGGAGTTGGAGGTGGCGACGCTTGGCTCGGATCACATCCGAAGCAGTCAAGTATATTTTCAGCTGTGCATTTGGCAGGACTCGATAAGTGATGTCACGCCCTTCCATGACCACATTTTGGCTTGAGGCAATTTGTTGTTGTTTCTCTACCAAGACATGACGAACCTTGGGGAATTGTGCTACTTGAGATGAGCCTTTGCTGACTTCTTCGGT
>CAYQZC010000089.1:0-4371 GCA_964421945.1 uncultured Pseudomonadales bacterium | reverse complement strand
TCCCAACCAGAACCGATAGCGGCTTGTTCAAAATCGACAAGTACAAGATGGTCGCGACAGCAAATGGTCCGGCTTTCCAGTTCAGTCTGACATCCATCGGCCGTGATACCTCGCTCTCGTATGTGATCTATGTGGATCCTCGGACCGGGGCCGCCAATTTCTACGAAACCGTCGGGGAGTTGGCCAGCCCAACTCTCGAGTCGATCGAGCAAGTAATTCTGGAAGAAGTCCAAAGTGGTGGCGGCAACGTCAAGTACACCATCGACGAAACCCAGTTCCAATGGATGCTCGGTAAGTTGGTGGTCTATGCCATCGTCACAACTGCTGATTCTCAGACTTACAGCGGTGTCGCCTTGGTCAGAACAACCAATGCTGATAACAAGAACATGGTGATTTATGCCCCGACCTTGGAAGAGGCCTACCTCCAACTGGCCCGTCAAATCGCATCTGAAGGTGGTTCGACTCCTGGTCTGAACCAGACATCCACCCAGATTCAAGTCAGCGGGACGATTGATCGCATGGCGGCCTATGTAGAAAACGGCAAAACCCGCTATCAGTTTAATCTGATCAGCGCCGATGTCGCTAACACCATCCAATTTGTGGTGGACGCCAACCAAGGCACAGCTTTGCTACGAAGTGGTGACGAAGTGATCGTGATTGCAATGCTCACCATTGACCCCACCAAAGTCAACGAAGTTTTCAGCTTGACCAATCTCACCCTGCCATCTCCGATTGCAACGGTAGAAATACCGGCTGAGACGCCTCCGGCTGAATAACCATTCACTAGAAAAAACATACCTATCGGGCGATCTGAATTCAGATCGCCCTTTTTTTTGCTCTTTTCATACTATTTTCAAGATCTTGCGTTACAATAAGACCATGACCATGGAAATATCTGAAGTTCTAACGCGAGGTGTGGCAGAAGTGTTACCGACTCGGGATGGGTTAGCCAAACTCATGTCCGAGAAAAAAATCCGCCTCTATCTCGGGATTGATCCGACCGGCGCCCTTTTGACGCTGGGTCATGCTGTGGTCCTGCGCAAACTCCAACAATTTGCTGACTTGGGACATGAAGTGATTTTGTTGATCGGCAATGGCACCGTCCGGATTGGGGATCCTACCGGCCGTGATAGCACCCGACCGATGCTGACCGATGATGAAATCAAAGACAATTTCCAAAATTGGAAAAACCAAGCCAGTAAAGTACTCAACTTTGACAAAATTACTATCAAATACAATGGCGACTGGCTGGATGCATTAAGCTATGCCGATATTGTCAAATTATTGGCTCAAACCACCGTCCAACAACTCCTCGAACGGGACATGTTCCAAGAGCGTTTGAAACAAAATCTTCCGATCCATACTCACGAGATCATGTACCCACTACTCCAAGGTTATGACAGTGTGGCTATGGATGTCGATCTGGAAATCGGGGGGACTGATCAGACTTTTAACATGATGATGGGACGCCACCTCCAACGTGTCTACAACAACCATGAGAAGTGGGTTTTATCCACGCCAATAATTAATGGCACCGATGGCCGTAAAATGAGTAAATCCTACGGTAACTTTATCGCTCTCACCGATGCCCCCAATGACATGTACGGTAAAATCATGTCGATTGCCGATGAGATGCTCATCGAGTACTTTACCTTACTCACTGACTTGCCTTTAGCAGAAATCACCAGCATGAAAAACGCTATGGCCCAGGGCACCAACCCGATGGAGTTTAAGAAAAAACTGGCTCTGTTGATCACTACTGATTTTCATACTCCCGACCTAGCTGAGGCGGCCCAGACTCACTTTGAAAAAACCGTCCAACAAGGCGAGCTCCCGGCTGAGATTCCCACGATCACAGTCACCGACCCAAGCTATAAAGCTATCGATATTTTGAAAATCTGTGCCCCTGATGAGAGCACCAGTAATCTTCGCCGTTTGATCGAGCAAGGAGGAGTCGAAATCTTGCCGGATGGTGAAAAAATTACTGACCCATTCACAACGGTCACTCCCAAAAAGGATATGATCATCCGCCTGGGCAAAAGAAAATACTTTAAAATAGTGAAAGCCTAACGAGTATGACTAAGCGTCTACGCCAACGTGTAATACAAATCACCGCTATCCTCTTCATCATCGGGATGATTTTTGGATCATTGGTCACAAGTTTGTCACTGCTTTGAGCTATTCGTGATCGTCGTCGTCATCTTCATCGAAGTCGAGACTATCGAAATCGGTAAACCATAATCTAGGCAAGCGTATTTGACCAGCTTGATCCTTATCGTTTGCCAAAAGCCAGAGGGCTAAACTGCGCAATTCTAAGATGATTGAAGCATTTTTCAGAATGACATACTTGAGTGAAGTCTCATCTTTGATGTCATCTTTATAATCGAGCTCTAGCTTGCGGGAAAAATAACTCCTCACAAAGTGACTACTGTTAGTTACCATGATTTGGATATTTGATTGATCATCAAAAAACCAATGGACATCTTCAGTCAAAGCTTCAGAAAGGATCGCATATTTTTCACGCACAAACTTTTGTTGGTCGGGTAAAAAGGCATGCTCCAAATGTTCATCGGTGTACAAACAGGTAGAAATCAGCAATTGATCAGATGTTAGTTCGATCGGCAAAAAGTATTCGATATCGGTTTCTTCCCAAAAAGGTGCCACTTCAACATCCTGGGTGTCTTGGTCTGCCTGATCAACAGCTGAGTGGTTTGAAATCAGATTTTCACTTTCACTCGGACTCAATTCTTCCCACTCCCAGCGATGGTACTCATCATAAATTGGCACTATCTGTGTGTCATCGGGAGCAATGGGAGGCTCATCAATCGTAAAATCAAAGGTCTCTGGTTGGGTCAATGCTGACGATATCGGTGGAAACTCTGCCATGATTTGCATCATGCGATAGCTAGGATTGGACACAGTGTTGATCTCATTCCAGTCGATTTCTTGAGTTTCGGTTTCATAACTGGGATCCGAAGTGGGCTGAGTATCATCAGTCAAATCACGGCGCTGGGGAAATAGTTCAGACATGGTCGGACTATACTACCAAGGCTGGGACTGTTGCAAGCTCTGGCTTTTTGCTTTAATCAGGCCATGTACAGATTGCAAACTCCTATCGAAAGGGTAGTCGGCGTTGGACCACAGCGTGCCAACGAACTCTCAGAAGTCGGGATCAACACCGTCCAAGATTTGCTTTTATGGCTACCTCTCCGCTATGAAGACCGCTCGCAATTTGTGACCATTGCTCAGCTTCAACCAAATCAGTTGGTCACCTTAAGCGCCCGAGTAGTGACTGCTCGCCAAAGTTACCGAGGTCGTCGTTCGATGCAAACTGCCACCCTCACCGACGATACCGGCAAACTCAAAGTCATGTGGTTTAACAATCGCTTCGTGATGGATAAACTCAAACCGGGAAGCACCTGGTTATTTAGCGGCAAATTAAACGATCGTGGTTACTTTATCCAGCCTACGGTCGAAGCTGCTTCCGCAGATACGATACACACCGGCAGATTAGTGCCTATTTATCCATCTATTCCTACTCTAAAATCGGGAAGTCTCAGACGCATTTTGAAACAAACGCTTGATCATCTGAGCACTGACCTTGAACACACTGCAGAACGTGATCCGGCACTCGGACTCCAGCCCCTGCGCGAAAGTTTCCAGCAGCTCCATTTTCCGGATACTGATGACGCGATCGTGAATACTCGGCAACGTCTGGCTCTGGAAGAACTCCTGAGTCTGATGAAGCGAGCCCAAAAACTCAAAGCCCACTGGAAAACCTTACCCGCTGCCCATACCATTCCAGCTTTTCAGCCAGCAGCAGAAAAGAGCTTGATCACAGAACTACCTTTTGCTTTGACAGGCGCTCAAAAACTCGCTTGGCAAAGTATCCAACAAGACCTCAATCAGCCAGAAGCCATGAATCGGCTGCTGATCGGGGATGTCGGGTCGGGCAAAACAGTGGTGGCAGGACTAGCGTTGGCTCAGTGTGTTTTTGCTGGAAAGTCGGCTGCTCTAGTGGCTCCGACACAAATACTGGCAGAACAGCACCTCAAAACATTTCAAAAATTATTTCCACGGCTCCCGCTTGCCCTCATCACTGGCACCCATAAAATCGACACCTCCATCACTACCCCGACGATTTGGATCGGTACCCACGCTGTTTTGAGACAACTTGAGCACATCCAACCCAGCCTGTTAGTTTTTGATGAACAACATCGTTTTGGCGTCCAGCAACGATCACAAATCACCGATGTGTTAGGGCACACACCTCATATTCTGACCATGTCAGCCACCCCCATACCTCGCAGTTTGATGCTGACTATTTTTGCCCATTTGTCGGTCAGTACTCTAGACGAACTACCTCCAGGC
>CAYQZC010000088.1:0-4407 GCA_964421945.1 uncultured Pseudomonadales bacterium | reverse complement strand
GACTGAGTCTTTGGTCCACCATGCAGTTGGATTTTGCAACATTTGACAGTCACCAGATCCAACCTGGTTTAACACCTTTGGAGTGGGCGCCGCTACAGACATTGGCGGAGCAGTGGAGCCAATGGTTGCGTCGTGAGGCGGAGATCCCGATTTTGGAGTGGTTGGGTGAAACGATTTTGGAAAGTGGCTGGCTGGAGTGGGCGAAAAAACAAGCTCGCTGGCCGGTGATTTTAGCCAGTCTGGGTGCGCTCCAGCGAGAAATAAAATCTTGGGTTTTAGCGCAACCGACGCTGACTTTGCGTGATGTGCTTCACCATATCGCGATGTATGAAGAATATCGTTTGCGGGTGAGTTTGGATATTATTTCGACCAATGCAGGAATCGTGACTTTGACCACAGCACATAATGCCAAAGGACAAGAGTGGGATTATGTGTTTATAGTAGGTTTACATGATGGAAATTGGGGAAACAAAACCGATCGCCGCCGGCTCAGTTTGCCAGAAGGGTTGTTGTTACATACAGATATTTCACATAAAGATCGAAATGAAGATGAACGAAGACTTCTCTACGTGGCACTCACTCGGGCGAAGAAACAAGCTCAACTGAGTTATGTCACCCAAGTCATTTCTGGCAACAAAGTGAAATCGACGTTACCAAGTGAATTTATTTCTGAGTTACACCAATGGTTGAGTCCGGCCGAGGCGGAAAACCATCACCAATGGCTGACCCAATTCCAAGCTCAAAGTAATGGCTGGATCGATGAAGTAGCGCCTATGAGTTGGGTTGATCATGCTGCCCTTTTCGAAAGACCACTCAAACAAATGGCACTTTCAATCAGCGGCCTCAATCTGTATCTGCAGTCACCGCGAGATTTTGTTTATCGTTATTTGCTGCGTTTGCAAGAGCCACCCTCGGCAAATTTAGCGTTTGGGTCGGCAGTTCATTTTAGTTTGGAACAATACTATAAAAAAATGATTAGCGGTGAGCCAGCAGACTTTAAAACCTTACTCAAATGGTTTGAAGAGAGTCTGAAACAAGAGCCTCTTTCAAATGTCGAGTTGGAAAGACGATTGGAGTATGGCAGAGAAGTGCTCACCACCTACTACGAAACCAAAATGACAGCTGACACACCCCAGATCATGGAAATTGAGAAACGATTTGGGTTTGGTGGCCAGCGGCTGATGCTCGAAGATATTGCTTTGACGGGGAAAATCGACCGCCTTGATTGGATTGATCCTAAAAATAAAATAGTGAGAATTGTGGACTATAAAACTGGTCGTCCCAAGACATTGGGAGAAATAAATGCCACAGTCGCTAGTGCCGAGTTATCAGATCGGGAAAAATTATTACCAGAAGCAATCAGAGGACCATATAAACGCCAACTGGTTTTTTACAAATTGCTGACGACCTTGGATCCTCATTTCAAGGCTGAGGTCCAAGACGGGGTCTTTGAATTTATTGAAGGTGATCGGGTGAGTGGGAAATTGGTGAGCCGGCATCTTGATTTACCTGATTCTGACGTCGAACTGTTAAAGGCATTGATTATCGAAGTCATGGCAGAGCTACGATCAGGGGCATTTTTGGCCGAGATGGCCACCGAATGACTTGAGTTTTCAAGGTGAAACTGCTTTACTAGTACTATGGATGCTTTCACACAAACACCTCAAAGTAAGATGCCGATGGTGTGGTTAGGTTTGGGATTGAGTTTGGGAGTCATGGTTTTAGTCGCAAGTGTCGTGATCTGGGGATCTAGAGCTGGCTGGCTAGGTGGCCGGACACCAACCCCAGTACCAGAAGTCAGTGTCCAAGTGATCCCTTCCCCAAGTGGATTACTTTTTCCTTCACCTACGATTGATAATCGTGTTTACCGAGCACAAAGTAGTCAGCTGACTAAGAAAATATTTGATACCCAAGCCTACCCAACAGAACTAACGAGTCTGACTGATGATGCATTGGTTCCCATCGACTGCTCAATGGTTTTTGAACGAAATGTGGGTGGCAACTATACTGCTCTAGCTCCCGAGAGCAACCAGCGTTTACCTTTGGCTGAATCAAGATTACATCAAGTTTTAGCCGCTATCAGGGAAAAAGTGAACTCAAGTGAAATCAGTGCTTTTCAGAGTTGTCGAACCGAATCTGGGAAAGAGATCGTAGTAGTGACCGTCAAAGCGATGGATGATGAAACGGGAAGTGCTACGCTGATGAGAATTGGGACTTATCAAAACAATCAATATCAACCAGCCGGGACGATTACAAACATCGATAAACTTACCAACTTCAGTTGTCCAAACCTATTATTACTTACGAAAACTAATATTGCCTACTTTGAATGCAGAGGTGGAGAGACAAACATAACTCAAGCTCAAGTCATAAAGTTTGATATGAGTGCTGGGATTGCCTCGGTCATGACGACTTGTACCCGCCAAATTGCTACCCAACCCGGTTCAGCTCATCAAGTCACATGTAAGTAATGTCATTGCCACGAAGGAATGCTAAAGTACCACGTTTTGGCCCAGGTTTTTTCAACTGGCCAATCGGTCCAGTGGGGATACCATAGTACAAAGGCTAAGGCGCAAACTAAGATGACACTCAAAACCAGCCCTCGAGCCCAGGCTGGCTGAGGTTTAAGTCTTAGTGATTTGCCAAGCCACCAGGCTAGGATAATACTGAGAAATGGCACGGCTGGTGTGTAGTGATAAAAGAACATTATCCGTGGTGAAAACTGCCAAGGTAGCCAGACTACAAAATAGAGACTTACTAACTGGGCTAAGCGTGTCCATTCAGATGGTATTTTTTTGCGGGAAATCATCACAAACAACCAAATGACTGAGGCCACCACCGCTATGTCACCAATCCAAAAAAGTGAGGGATTACCTTGAGCGTAAATGTTTCCAACCCGCCCGTTTGGGGCATAGGTGACATGAAACCAGACAGGTTTCAGATTCAGAAACCACTGCCACGGTCGAGATTGATAGCCGTGGGTGGCGGTCAGATTAGTTTGGTACCACCAAATTTGTTTGTGGAGTTCACTAAAATGTGATAACAATCGTTTGCAACCGCCTCGAGCTTCAAGTTGTTCCCATTTGAGACTGTTGGCTGGATTAACGGTTTTGAGGGCTGTCACCCACCAAGAGGAAGTTTGGTCGCAGTAACAGACTCCTTGTTTGAGTTGATCACCAAAGCAAACTAATGATTTGCCTTGTAAAAACATGTGACTATATGAAGCAACATAAATCAAAGCAGGTAGCAAAACCATGGTGCCAAACCCAGCTACTAACCATTTGATCAAAGTGTTGATCTGGTGTTTCTTTTGCTGTAATAACCAAAGTGCCGTCCGTTGGAATTCCCATCCACCCAACCAGACCACCACAAATAAACCTGACCATTTACTAGCCAATGCCAGTCCGGCAGTAAAAAAGGCTAGCCACCACCATTTTCGAGCCTTGGGCTGAGGGAAAAGCTGATCACTAGACTGCAACGCACGAAATCGAATATAGCAGTAGGCGGCCCCCACGATCCCTGCTGTGACATGTATATCATTCATGGCGATTCTGGATTGAGTGAGTAATAAGCCGTCAAAACTAGCCAACAAAGCCGCCATGAGGCTGATCAGCTCATCTTGTGTGAGGGCGTAGGCCAGCTTGGCAGTCAACAGTATGACTAAAGTGCCAAATAAAGCTGCACTGAGCCTCCACGCAAACGGTGTTTCACCGAAGAGCTTGATAAATCCAGCCTGGGAATATTTTGCTAGCGGAGGATGGAGCCAGTCGACAGCAGTATTGGGTTCTACGGGGTCGTTCCACCACTCATAAGCTCGGACATCATCTCGAGCTATCAACTTAGCGGTGACAGCATGATAAACCTCATCGAAAACATAATCTTTGGGGGCGCTGAGCCCGATCACCCGCACCGCTAAACTCCAAATCACGATGCCAGCCAACAAGATTTTGTAATGGGATTTGAACCAGGCTAAAGTGTACATACGGTGAAAGAAAGTGATTTATGAAAGCACATAAATCACTGTCATAACTGTGGTCCCAAATAAGAAGCAGGTAATAAGTAAGGCTCGGTCACGCAATAGTACTCTCTCTGGAGATTCACCTTCATTATCTTCGTACACCAACTGTAAATAGCGCATAATGCCGATGATCACAAAAGGCAGCGTCAACATCAGGAGTTTTTGGGATTGTAGAGTCCTAGGAAGGATCGTGTAGAGGTCTGCAAATCGAGCATCAGGTCTGATGACTTCATTTTGAAATGTGAATAAAGCATAAGTTAGCCAAGTTGCGTTCGCGAACATACCAGTATATTGGTCAAGTAGCCGTTCACTGTATCGCTTGAGTGCTTTGCGTGTGTCCCCCAACACTTTGTCATCTTTCCCTGACATCAGGGTTCGCTCACTCTGAC
>CAYQZC010000087.1:0-4418 GCA_964421945.1 uncultured Pseudomonadales bacterium | reverse complement strand
GTAAAAAAGCGTTGTATCCCAGTGCAGCCTCATCACGATTAAGTCCAGCCGGGAGCTCAGCTAACTTTGCCATCCGCAACCCTACAGCCAAAACAGTCACCAACACTAACAATCCAATGCTTTTTTTTGAAAACTGCATACTGTTATTGTACGGTGCCTGGCGTAACTTTGACTACTAGATAGGTGGTTTCTGGGGTGTAGCCTTTGATCTCACGTTGATCGAGAATTTTCAGTTTTTGTTCAGTTAAAAACTCTTCAATTTTGCTTTTCTTTCCTGCTACGATCTGCTCAGTCTGCACCATCGAGCGAGCATCCAGATCAATCCCATCAAAGGAAGTCAGGAGGGCGTTCTTTTTGGGCCATTGTTGGTATTCTGCTGCTGAATATGGTCCATAGCTCAGTAACCATAAATAAAACCGGTAATCAAAACTCAAAATCGATACTGGTTGATCTGCAGTTCTCAGCTCAAAAATAGCATCGCTTACATGGTGATAGTTGCCTTGCCAATCAGGCTCAGATTCTTGAGCATAAAAGTGAGTGTAGTGGTACCACCATGGCCAGCTACTGAGTGCAATCAGGGCAACGACTACTACCACTGCAACCTGTTTACCCCAGCGAGCTACACTTTCTACCACCGCTACTCCACCTCCAGCAACAACTAAAGAAAGTGGCATCAAAGCATTTAATGTCCTCAGGGCATGAGGTGTGTTATCAGGCACCGAAGCCGGTAACACAGCGGCTAACCACCAGACTAAGAACAGGGCTACCAGGCGAGGATCTCTTCGCCACCACCATGACCATCCCAAGAAAAACAATGGCAACCCAATCAGGGTAAATAATCCCACTTGCCCAGTGCCATGTCTTAGGTTTGAATCACCTGATAGAAATAGAAAGTTTAAGTTAAGATGGTCAGCATAATTAAGTGCTAACTCCCGGCCCATTAAGAAATAGCGATGAAAATATATGCGATCAATTACTGTATTGCCGGCCATTTCACGGTAGACGTTAGATTCCAGGGCGTAGTCCCGCATATTGAGTACTGAAGTCGTGCCCAATCTGAAATTAGTACTAGCTTGATAGAGTGGTGAACGCATCATGGGCACCAAACAGAGCCCAAAAAGCAACAAAGCTCCCAAACCACGCGCCAGCCTCACACCACTGACTTTAATATTTTGTCGTTTCAGCCAAGGTCGAGACAGAGAGCGACTCCAAAAAACCAGTAACAATGCCACCAGTACACCTGGCCAAACAAAACGAACTGAAAAGTAAGTGTAAGTAGCTAGGGCACCGACTATGGGGACTAACCACCAGGCCCAGGGTTTTCTTAGACTAACAAACGCAAAATAAACTGACAAACTAAGCCAAAGCTGCCCGATATGACCTTCAAAACCAGTCCTAGAAAATAAAACACTCCAAGGTGAAACAGCCACCACTACCATACTCAGCAAAGCAAGATACCGGGCTTTCTGGGTATCTTTGTAGGCAGCCATCATTTCATACCCTAGTGCACCTGCCATCAAAACCGTCGCGACACCTGCCAATGCGCTCGGCAGTCTCAAGGCCCAATCACTTACCCCAAACAACATCACTGCCACACTGGCAAACCAAATATAAACTGGTAATTTGTAATCACCATATGAGAGATACATCACTTGGTACCAGGGCTGGTTATGCATATCTCGACCAGTTTCTGCGACTGCCTTGGCATCAGCCAACATAGCAATCTCATCCCAATACAAACCATTGGGCAGGGCACCGAGTTTGTAGAAACGCAAACCAATAGCAACTAGAATAATCAGGATGGCAAGCCACCAGTTCCGAACCATACCAAAATCATAGCACGATCGTTTCAACAAGAATGCGCTACAATGGGGGTATGGAATTGTTGATTTTGTGCGTCTATTTCATTACACATCTGCTTGGCCTGACTTCCCTGCCTGTGTTTGCAGACGAATCAATCTATATCCGTTGGGCTCAATTGATAATTGATGATAGTAGCCGCTATCTTTTCTTTGCCATGAACGATGGCAAAACACCGCTCTACATCTGGGGTTTGGTACCCTGGCAATACCTATTCTCCGACCAACTCTGGGCTGGCCGCTGGTGGTCGGTAGTGGCAGGTCTGCTCCAAGTTAGTTTGCTTGGCTATGCCACTCATCTGCTTGGTGGAAAAAAAGGTACCCGTTGGTTAGCGATGGCACTCGGTACTGCGTTGCCTTTCTGGTTCTTTCATCATCGGATCGCCCTCATGGATGCCTGGCTGACTGTTGGTGTGACCACTACCTTAATCAGCATAGTTCACCTCACCAAGGCCACCAAAAAAGTTTGGCTCTGGACTCTGCTGACTGGACTGAGTTGGGGCCTCACTTTATGGATCAAACTACCGGCTATCTTGCTGGCACCACTTTTTGTGTTCTCGATTTTATTGCCCGAGAAAAAATCTCTCCAACAACGCTGGCAGCTGGCTTTCAAACTAGCTCTTTCTGGGATGATCGGTTTGGGACTCTTTGGTTTACTCAGATTGAGTCCGACATTCGGTCAACTATTTAATCGGGGCAGCGATTTCTTATATCCCTGGCAAACTGTCATACTTGAAGGCGGCTGGAAACAAACACTCCCCAATTGGCCTACCTATTTTAGTTACTTTTGGCACTATCTGACTTGGCCAGTCCTCATCGCTGCGCTAGCTGGATTATTTTCTGGTACTCATCGACGGATGCATCATTGGTTGTGGTGGTCAGCACTCGGTTTTGGCGTCCCAATCGCCTTGTTGGGTCGAGTCGTGTATCCACGATATCTCTTGCCACTGGCACCATTTTTGACATTAAGTGCAGTTTTTACCTGGCAAGAATGGTATTACCGTTGGTATCTCCATCAGAAAAAACTCTGGAGACAAGTCGGTGGCGCATTAGTTTTAGTTTTGTTGTTCGCCCAGTCTCTAGCTCTCAGTGGAGTTTTTATGTATCAAAGCTGGTTTGATCCTGATCACCTCTCTTTGGTCAAAGCTGACCAGGTACAGTATCTTGAAGAATGGTCATCGGGTCATGGCATCACTGCCACCGTCAAGTTGATCGAAGATCTTGGTAATCGACGTCCATTGGCTGTAGCAACTGAAGGTTATTTTGGTACCCTACCTGACGCCTTGCTGATGTATCTTCACCGTCATCCCATTCCCCAACTCAAACTTGAAGGTATTGGCCAACCAGTTACCCAAATCCCAGCCAATTTCTGGCAAACTGCTCGCGATAGCCAACAAGTGCTATTGGTGGTCAACTCTCATCGACTTGAAATGTCAATCGATCCCCGGTATCTGTTGTTAAACGAGTGCCGGCCCAATGGGGCACCTTGCTTACAAGTCTGGGATATTACCCACCTTCGCCCGCAACTCTAACTTGCCTAAACGCAGTATTTCTAATACCTAGAAATTGAGCTTTTTTTTAATACTTTTTTCACTTTTGTTTGAGATACTACGAAAGTGAACTTACCCAAATACCACCATCACAATGACTGGCAGGTGTTGCTTCAAAATGGCACCATCTTGCGACACGCTATGGTGACACCTTTGACAGTGACTTCGCTCCAACTCCAACAAGTACTTCATCAAAAAAAGCACCCTACCCCTGAAATCAGAATTGCTTGGGAAAACACTCAATACATCTGCCAGCTACTTTCGACCTCAGCTCATCAGTCACAAGTATTTAAAGTAAAAAATTGTCTTGAGAAAATCAAAGGTTTGATAGCTACTCCGCCTCAAATTGAATTAGTTTTTGAAACCCAAATCGTGCCACGAGCCAATTTATTGGGGCCTGAGCTTTATCTGCAAGAAGCTCTCCTCTGCCTCATCAACAATGCCTTTGAGGCGATTGATCAAGTACATGGTGGCAAAGTCACCCTTAGCTGCCGCCAAAATGGTGATCAACTTAACATCACCATCCAGGACACTGGGTCAGGTATGGATTGGGTTACTTTGAAGTTGGCACAAATACCCGGACTTACTTTCAAGCACCAGGGCACTGGCATTGGCTTAACCTTCGCAAAATACACTATCACCAAACACTTTGGCGGGACACTGAGCATCGCATCCAAACCAAAACATGGTACTACCATCACTATCAGGCTCCCCCTGCATCTCTAAACATATACCCCAACCCACGGTGTGTGGTGATGTACTTCGACTCGAACCCTAGCTTCATCCTGAGTCTTCTGACATACACTTCAATAGTCACATCGGCTGGTGCTTCTATATCTTGTGACCAAACTTCTGCTACCATTCGATTTTTCGTCACGATTTGATTTTTGTATTTCCATAAACAATCAAGGATTTGGGCTTCTTTTTTCCTCAATATTTGCCGCCTATCAGCCACGATCAGTACCCCTGTTTCAGGGAAAAAAACCGTCGAACCTGATTCTCTTCGGGC
>CAYQZC010000086.1:0-4429 GCA_964421945.1 uncultured Pseudomonadales bacterium | reverse complement strand
GAAGATTGGGGAGCAGAATTGAGATATCCTGGTGTCGGTGTAGTACTCGACATCCACATTGATCCAGTCCAAATAAAACTTGTCCCGATTTGGCAAGCTGCCAGCTCGATCTGAAGCAATGGAATTTCATCTCTGGTGAGGAGGCTTAGTGTGTCCCCAGTATTGTTGAGTAAACTACCTTCCCATGTGATAAGTCCAAACCCAAAGGCAGGGGCTTCAAACGTCACCACTCGCTGATTGTTTTGGGAATCTCGAATTATAAGTGTATCAACATCATGTGGAACAGGATCCGGGTTATAAAGCTCAAGCCACTCGGTTTGTCCAGATGGTGGGCACGACATCACTTCAGAAGCTAACCACTGGCTAGGTGTTGTAGGTAGATTTGGTGGAGGCGAAGGGGTGGCCTGAGGTGAAGCTTGAGGCGATGGCGATGGATCGGAAGGGTGATTACTAGTTCCCCGGGTAGGGGTACCCTCCTGCCAAACATGCTGGCTATCGTCATAAAACCAGCTGAGATCTGAAGTGCTGCTGGTATACTGCATTTCATCTATGGTCTGGTTAGCCGCATTAATTAAACGGATGGTATCGCCATCATTATTTAGTTTATTGTTAACTTCGATGACCAGGTACTCTCCACTCTCGACAAAAACATCCTGACCAAACTCAAATAGTAGACTTGGACTAGCTAGCGTATCAAAAAGTTTCCAACTTGCTATGGTCTGTGACGTGGGACCTATGTTATGGAGTTCGATCCATTCCACTCCACCACTAGGTTTTGCCATGATTTCTGATATTCGGACCTGGGCGGTGATGGGAGTGACTTGAAGTATGAAGACCGAGCCAGCGAGGCAGAGACTCAAACCCAGTTTGCAAACCAGTTTTGTCATGCCCACAGCATAGGTGAGTCAGCTTGCATGAAACGTAGCTTATTTTTGACGCCGGATTAAGCTCTTGATGAAGTAAATACCAGTAGCCAATCCAAGACCGCTGCCAGCAAAAATAGTGAGTTGGGGCAAGTATAAGAGCGTGATTTGCCAAGTCCCGGTGGGAACAGACCAGGCATTTGCCCAGCCGTTGTATCGAGTGTGAGGTAGTATTCTGAAGTGAAAATTGCGGTCAAGCGTTTGGGGCCAAGCGAGAGCGATCCAACCTTTATCAAAACTTTGTGAGAGGCTGACCAGACCATTATCGTCGGGTGAACTAGCGATGAAACCGTATTGATATGAAGCTATTTTCCAAAGATTGGTAAGGGTGAGCTGATTGTGGTGAATGGTTGGGCTTTGGCTGGAAAGTTTAAGGTGGGCTAAGTATTCGAGAGGGGCGGCCATAATCTCTAGGTTGGAAAGGGTAGTTTGGGCTGGTTGACCAAAAGATCGTGTCTCCCAAGACAGGGTGTAAAACGAATCAGGCATTTTATCCCAGGCTGGCAAAGTATAGGTGACATCAAAATTTTGACTTGGGAGGAGCACTTCCAAATCAAGATGTTGGGTGTGTTGATTGGTTACTGAAAACTTCAAACTGCGACCTTGGTGATTGGTACCTTTCCAGCGCAAAAGATAGGCTGCTTGAGTTGATAGTTGCTGAAGATCAATGGTAGTACAGGCTGTGCCATAGTTGTCGACCTCATATGTGACACCATCAAGATCCT
Source organism: uncultured Pseudomonadales bacterium (assembly GCA_964421945.1). Lineage (GTDB taxonomy): Bacteria > Patescibacteriota > Microgenomatia > UBA1400 > PJMF01 > BOKX01. The sequence continues at coordinate 2,781 of CAYQZC010000086.1, read as the reverse complement.
GGGTTTGCTTGATGGTTCCACGTTTCCAGATATCACAATTTGTACTTGAAAGCTGATCCAGCTGGATTTCAAAACCAGTTTTTGGAAGTGTCACAGTAAGCCAATGATCACCAGGCATAAGTGATGCGGTGATTGGACTTTGAGTATTTTGCCATACTGTTGATGGTAAAGTGTAAAAAGTCGGTGGCAGGTCATCGGTAACCACTGTTAGCGATATAGTCTGATTTACTGGCAATGTCACAAAAAAGTTACTGGTTTGCTGTTGTTGGATGGTGGTTTGGACATTTCCCATCATCAAGGTAACCGCTGAACCAGAAGCAGGTAGTTCGACTCTACTATCTGCCAAAGCTGGAAGTAGCACCTTAGTTTGATCTATGGTCAAAATACCTGCTTCTGGGAAGTCAAAAGACAATTGATTATCCTGATACTTTACTTTTATTGTGGTAGTAAATGCCGAACCTGATGCCACCATCGGCAGCGAGAGCATAGCAGGAGCTGAATTTTTGACTGGCACCTGTTTGCTGATGGTGTTTTCAGTGAAGTGAAGGTCGGTGATTGATTCACCCAGAAAGTCGCTTAATGGAAACTGATAATCAGGTGCCTGATCATTTTTCGAATCTATAAAGGAGCCCAACTGGGTATAAGCAATTGGAACGTGAGTGTTATAGCTTTGTTGGGAGGCAGTGACGTAACTGGCTGGTGCTGAAATAAAGCGAGTAGTGAGTGTCGGCATGGCATACACACTCAAGAATTGTTCTTGCCAGATGAGACTGATTCCCATTTCTGACAAGAGTGATTTAATTTCTGGAATAAAAAGTGATGTAGAGTTTCCACCTGGAATGATGACACTTTCGTCAACCAGCACAAGGTGGATGTTGTAAAGTCTGAAAAGGGTCGCTAAATCTGTAGCTGAGCGATTATAGAGAGCCTGTGTCAATTGATGATACAAAACTTCATTGGTCTCGACCCAGCGATCAAATTCACGGTCAAGTGTCGGCTGTGGGATGCCAAACCAAGTAAACCCTGCTCCTTGATATCCTTGTTTAGTACCCTGAGTCGGCCATTGTTGATATGTCCATCCCCAATAGGTATGGGCAGGTAATTTCAGGACCCGAATTTGTTTTGGTTGTTTTTCATACCAATCAAAGAGTGAAAAATAAGCCGACGGAATAGTAATTTTCATTTGAGAGCTTATCAAATTACCCGACAGAGCTGGCCATTGTGGACTTAGGATCAGTGCCAACATAATCCCCACGAAACCACTTTGATAAAGTTTTTTACGAGCCGGCACATTTTGGAAAAAATCTAACCCATGATATGTCCACTGGGCCAAATACACACTCAAACAAAAAATCAAAACAATTGAGAATTTGGTAAACGGAAAACGAAGTGCTTCGTCAAGCATAGTATTACTTCTGAGCAGAGTGAAAAGCGAAGTAAATGGCGGATTTAAATTGATTATAAAAAAGAGAGCAATACTTGCGATCAAAAGTATAGCGAGACTGTGACTGCGCTGGCGGCGATTAAAACTGACGATGATACCGATCACCATTAAAATGGAAAGAGTGTATATCCAAGCCAAACTGCCATTGTTATCTTGGTAGTTTTTCCACTCATCAAATAAGTCGACAAAGTTGCCGCGTGAGAAATGATAATCTTGCCAATTAAAAAGAAAATTTTTAAGTGAACCAAGATGGCGAGTAGTGCCATAAGCTTGATTTTGCCAAAAAGCCTCGGCTGAAAAATTTTGACTGATGCGGGCATTTTTTACGTAGTCACTATGTGCGGCCACGTAGTAGAGATTTGGTCCCAGCCAAAAACTCTGAGCGGCGAGTACTAAGCTCGCGAGCATCAACAAAATTTTTAGGTTGCTCCAGATCGATTTCCCATACTTTGAAATGCAGATGATAACTGCATATATTCCGACCAGTGACATGTACATATAAAATAAAGTGGCAGTATGAGCACTGGCAGCAGAGAGTAGCTGGAGTCCAAAGAAAATTGCCAAATGCTTAGTGGTAGGTTTTTCGATCACGGCATGGAGTGACCACAACACCCAGCCGAGGGTAGCAAAATGAACGGCAAACATTTCAAGTGGAACATAGAAATGTTGTAAGGTGCCAAGGTTAAAGAGATAAAAAACGGCACCGACGCTGGCTGCCCAGGATCGCATTGGTGTTTTGGTGTGTTTAAACCAAGAGTTGCGAATAAAAATGTAGGTGCCCAAACCTCCACTCAGATACATCAGGATGAAGAAACTGTATCTGACCATAAAAGCAGGAAGTATGGCTGATAATATCCAGTACAATGGTAAGCGAGTGAGTTCAGCTGTGTGGGCTTGTGCGGCTGGAGCTCCTAGTGCCTGGTGTTCTTGCCAGGCTCCAAAGAAGACGCGTTGGAAGTAGAGATTCAAATTAAACTCTGGATGTAACGTGTCCCAGCCCGACAACCAAGTATTTGATCGGTAATTGGTGATTGCGACTATTAGACACAGCAACACTATCACTAGCCAAGGTGCTTGGGCTAGCCACCATTCTTTTTTTGCTGGTAGTTTTAGAAATGAAATTTTCATTGTGGGCTATATAAGTTGACTTGCTCTCCGTGTGGCTGGGATGAGATCAATTGATATGACTTTATTAGTTTGAATTGGTCAGGGTGATCGACGAGATACTGTTGGATTTGCTGGAGTGCTTTTTTGTGGCGAACAGCATCTGGTCCGACTGATTCGGTGGGAACCAGGATGTAGGTGAATCGATGAAGGTACTCTGATAGGTTGGTTTC
>CAYQZC010000085.1:3281-4540 GCA_964421945.1 uncultured Pseudomonadales bacterium | reverse complement strand
TGTATCCAGCCATTACATTGGCAATCTGCAGAATCTGCTCTTGGTACACCATGACTCCATAGGTTTCTTCTAGGACAGGTTTGAGTGATGGATGAGGATAGACAATCGATTCGGGATTATGTTTTCCCTCGATAAAGGTCGGGATCAGATCCATTGGACCTGGTCGATAAAGCGCCACCATAGCGGTAATATCTGAAAACTGGTTGGGTCTTAGTGTTTTAGCAACGCGACGCATACCAGCCGATTCGAGTTGGAAAACTCCCATAGTTTCACCACTCGTCAACAAGTCAAAGGTTTTCTTATCGTCGATGGGAAGCGTATCTAAATCGATGGTGATATCTTTTTGGACTTTGATCAAATGGAGAGCTTTCTGAAGAATCGATAAGTTTCGCAGTCCCAAAAAGTCAAATTTGAGCAAACCGATAGCGTCATCGGAGACATTACAGTCCAAGGCATACATGTCGTACTGGGTGACTGTTTTGCCACTTTTTGAGTCTCGCTGGATCGGAGTGTATTCTGGTAACGGATTTTTAGAAATCACCACAGCTGCGGCATGGACTGAGTTATGTCTGACCACACCCTCCACCTTTTTGACCAGATCTACTAGTTCTTTATACTTAGGTTGTTTGACGTATTCACCGAGCTCTGGCACAGTTTCGATGGCAGTGGTAAGTGAAGTTTTATGACCAGGAATATTGGGAATTAGTTTGGCGATTTTATCAGGATCTTCGTAGGGCATTCCCAGTACTCTTCCGATATCTCGCACAGCCACCCGGGCTTCCATCCTACCAAATGTAATCACCTGAGCCACGTGGTCTTTTCCATACTTTTCTGCCACATAATTTATTACCTCATCTCGTCGATCATCGGCAAAGTCCATATCAATATCTGGAGGTGTGGGCCGCTGTGGATTGAGAAAACGTTCGAAAGGTAAGCCGTGTTGCAAGGGATTAATCGTGGTAATTCCTAAACAATATGAAACTAATGACCCTGCTGCCGAACCGCGGCCAGGACCCACTCCAATTCCTTGCTTTTTGGCCCAGTTTACAAAGTCTTGGGTAATCAAAAAGTAAGCGGCATAGCCTTTTTGCTTGATGACTCCCATTTCATAATTTAATCGTTCTGTTAAAGTGGGAGTGATTTCAGAAAACTTTCGTGCCAAACCATCATGTGCCAGTTTTTCAAAGTGAGAATCAACTGTTTCACCTGCTGGGAGCGGGTAATCAGGGAAAATCAAATTTCCGGTAGGAATCACGATG
>CAYQZC010000085.1:0-3271 GCA_964421945.1 uncultured Pseudomonadales bacterium | reverse complement strand
TGCTCAGCTATGACTAAGGTATTTTTTATTGCCTCTGGTGTCTCGTGAAACAATTCAGCCATTTCTTGAGAGCTACGCAGATAAAAATCAGGTGAATTAAGCATACTCATCCGATTGGTATCAGAAATAAGTCTCCGAGTTTGGACACAGAGCAAAGCGTCTTGAGCTATGGCATCTTCTTTATTTAAATAATGGACATCGTTTGTCGCTACGCTCGGAATATCAAATTCTCTTGACAATGAAATCAGTTCTTTATTTAAATCTTGCAGCTCAGTGATAGCAGGATGGGCTTGAAGCTCGATATAAAAACGATCTTTAAAAATTTCTTTATATTTTTTAAGTCGTTCGATGGCTTTGTCCCTTTTTCCTGCCATCAAATTACGATTAATAATACTCGACATGCATCCACTTGTGGCCATCACGTCTTTACTATATTTTTCGAGCAGTTCGTCATCCACACGAGGTTTATAAGAAAAACCTTCTAGATTAGCCATAGATACTAGGCTCATCAAATTTTGATAGCCTTCATGACTTTGAGCCAGCAAGGTCATGTGATATTGATCACTTCCCATTTTGACTTGTTTATCAAAACGAGATTTCTCAGCAACATATATTTCGACGCCGATGATTGGTTTAATTTCGGCTTTCGACATGCGTTATAAAAATGAATCGCCCCATACATCCCACCATGATCAGTCACCGCAATCGCCGATTGACCAAGCTCTTTGGCTTTTTTGGTGAGCTCAGGCAGCCGCGTCAAACCATCAAGCATTGAGTATTCAGTGTGGACATGGAGATGGACAAACTCTGGAGAAGCCATGTGGCTAGTAAACCTGGTTTATGTAGTTTGGTCAAGAGGTGGGAGTCTAATCTGCGAATCCAAAGTTATCTAGTCGAGCATATAAATAATCGGCAAGATACAAAAGCATTTTTTTGGCATCATCGTGCTGATTATTCTTTGGATTCATCTCCAGGACCCCATCATTATTTCTCCTCAAGACAGCAAACTCATTAAGCATATCAGACAATAACAACTGGACTGTCGGAATGTGATCAAATCGTGGCTCAGGTGGTTCAAAATTTGGAGACGTGGCCAATTCATCTAAGTAGGGTATCAGCTTAGTTTGACACTCATAGGCAAACTGACTTGAGATTTGATTTGCCAATTTGTCTCGATCAAGTCTGGGATCAGTTTTAATAGCAGCATCGAAATTCAAATCCATCTGTTGTAGAATTTGAGCATAGCAGGATTTAGCCACCTGGATGGCTTTTCGCTCGATAATTTGATCTATCGATTCTGATTCCTGATAAGGAACTGAGTTTTCCTGTTGCTGATCATCAATTCCTGGTACTGTTTGAGGTGTCGATGCTGCTGCCTGTTTCAGTTTGCGTTTATGCAAATAACCAGCTAAAGCATCTTTGACTTTGATTGCCAGTGCATCCATAAGCGGAAAAAGCCTAGTTTCCACAGCATCCTTTGCCCTGTCAGAAAATGGCAGAGGTGATAACTCCCTGATTTGCCTTAGTTGGTCTGCTGTCCGAACGGTATAGTCTTCAACATCAGGTGGTGGATAATTATTGACGAGACCAGGATTATTTTTGATGGCCAAGTTTTCCGGTGCTTGAGGAGTTATTACAAGTGGTGGGTAATTATTGACGAGACCAGGATTATTTTTGATGGCCAATTTTTTTGGTGCTTGAGGAGTTTCTGCCCAATCTTGGCCACCCACTAGGGCTTGATTTTCCGGAGGTAAGCCCATAGCATTATCTGCCACTCCCACTGGGGCTTCGGGGTCTATCTCAGGTAGTGTATCTGGGAAAACAGAGGTACCTGGTGGTAATTTTCCAGCGTAATCCTCATGCATTTCAACATGTAATTTCCGGGCACCTGTCCCATCGAATTTGTCTACCATACACTCATGGTAGTTAGCGCTGAGGGGTTTGTAAAGCAGGATTTCTTAGTAAACCAAAAAAAAGTTGTTTGGTACTAGATAGGAGTAGTCTGCGACGTTCATCTTCGAGGGAAATAATTTTTCGATCAATCCGAGGCGAAAACTGAGGTTTTGCACTGGGCTTATTATCGATAATGTCGACAAATTTTTCCGGACTACTCTCATCAGAAAACAAAACAAAAGCTAATTCTGGTGCCAGAGTAAAAATCACCAGTTGCATCACGTCTTCTGGCAATACAATACCTTCTAGACTTTTGACAAAAATGAATCGCTGCAATTCAGCTACATCTTTGGGCACATCATAGTGCTCCACTTTGCTAAACAAAACTTGATTGTTTTGGACAGCTTCTTTGGCATCACGAATACGTTTAACCACTGAAAACGTTTTTGCCTGTTTTTCGGTCAAAGTTACAGGCCAGCGTGGGAAGGTACCATGAATTGTACGTTCATTTGACATTAACATCCTTATGGTCTTAGATTATTTCTTCCCCAGTTTAGCAATCAGTTCCTCGATTGAACCACCATTTCTTTGATGTTCAGCTCTGGCTTGAGAAACATTGATACCAGCATTTCTTAAGGCTTGATACTCTGATTTAGTAAAGTAATGTTCATTTGAGCGCGTATTTTGCTCGGGGTTGGCATTTTGAGCTGGACGAGCTGTTTGCTCAGTATGAGCAGGTTTAAATTCGAGTACTGCTGCCACTTTGGCATTGAAAAGCTGGTCTAAGTTTTTTGGGTCGAGACAGTTGACTTTAAAAGCACCTGTTTCAGCGTTGTATTCAGTGATACGCAAATCGTATTTCTCAAGTGGAGCTAACAATTTCATTAAATCATTTAACCACTGCTCTTCTGTTTTAAATTCGATCCGTTGCTCTTGGCTTTTACCCTGCTGGGCTTCTTTCCATACTAAGCGACCCTTCATGTCCTGACGGGTAGCTACAAAATCACCAATCGACTCAACAGATGCGGTATTATCTAAAATTTCTTGCTCTAACATGAAATGAGCAGTCTTCTCATTTGAATCACGTCTTTGACTGTAGATGTATACAGCTTGATAGCGCTGATCACCGGTTTCTTCCCATGAAAACATGATGTTAGTGAAAATTGGCAAATTGCGACTAATAACTTTGATGATCGCGTTTCTGATATCAGTTGCATCATTTCCGACTAAACTATCTAAGTTATGGCGTGCTCCATCAAAACTAATCAGGGTAATAGGAGCTTTATTATCAAGAATAGCTACCAAACTCCCGAGTTTTTCTACAACTGTTAAGTCAGCCTCAAAAAAGATTTCACGATTAGCCATCTCGGTAAAAATC
>CAYQZC010000084.1:0-4540 GCA_964421945.1 uncultured Pseudomonadales bacterium | reverse complement strand
TCAAGTATACGCTGTCAGGGAAGTCTTGAAAAACAGTTTTAGGAATCACTAAGGTAGGTACCAGCGGAAAATCTTGCCGAGCTAGATCAGCTAACAGTTTAGCCACCTCACCTACGACAGAAGTTGGCAGTTCGACACATTCATCTAGCGGCAGGGCAGCTCGAGGTTCCACGTATCTATAGTAGCGTACTCAGAGTCGAGTTACGAGCTCTATTTTTTGAGCTGGGCCTTAAACCAATCCACCCAAGGGATGGGACTAGGGTTGATGTTATTTAACATGGCTAAATAGTAATTGGTGTAAGCTCCAAAAACCATCAGCTCAAAAGCCTGAGCCAATTTGGTGTTACTGGTGAGATCAAAAGTTTTGAAATTGATCTCATGCTTTTCGAGCACTTCAGCTGTCAGATTCATCCGAGTCGTATTATGTTGGTTGTAGAGGTTGGAGTGCGTCATCAAGAAAAAGAGTGTATCTTCGTTCTTTTCTGGAAACTGCAAACCTTCCATCAGATGATGATTAAGCTCGGGAATCACACGATACTCTGAATAATTTTTGGCGTTTTCATTGATTTGATTGGCGAAAACATGACCCACTCCTTCGAGATGCTCGGCCACTACGATCACCGGGATGCGATCCTTCATTTCAAAAGCCAAAAGCTTGGCGGGGTTACTATCTTGACCGACATTAATGCTTGAGGCTAAGTGGGCATTGGCGATGGCATCGAGGACAGCTTGATAGGCAGATTCTTGAACATCGAGGACGCCAGCCCGGGCGAATAAAGCAATCTGGCCAAATACCGAGTAGCCCAAAGCCATCCGGGGTTGGTTGCATGGATTAAATTTGGGTTCGAAAACCAAAGCTGGGAAATCATGTTCCTTCAGCCACTCAGCTAGTTTACCGCCAGAAGTAATTCCAGCGATTTTGGCGCCTTTTTGGCGAGCATCTTCGGCAGCGGCTAAGGTTTCTTCGGTGGTGCCAGAATAACTTGAGGCAATAACCAAGGTATTTTCTGTGACAAAGTTGGGCACGGTGTAATCTGGGGCAATGATGACGGGGACTTTAAGTTCGTCTTTGAAAACTGTTTGGATGACATGGGTACCGAGGGCGGATCCACCCATCCCAGCTACGACGACTTGCGAAATTTTGCGATAGCTGTCATCAAAGTGGACACTTTTGGCCAGTTCCCAGATTTGTTGGACTTGGCTTCCAAACTGCTCGATCGAGCCGAGGGCATTGCTTTCATCCAATTTTGCGATTTCATCGCGATTATCTAGAAATGCAGGAGCTGCTGCCATACCGATCCTTCTCTATTGAGTTATGTTACTCTGGCCTGAGGCGCGACTGATTCAAACAAGGTTTTATCGGGATAGACGACTGCCTCAGTCCCGATAGCTACTCCGGGCATCGTATGGACGCCAATCCCTAGGTTAGCCTTGGCACCCAAGAGTACGCCTAGTTTACCACGCTCTGAAGAAATTTTTTGACCTTTTACCATGACAGGCACAGGTTTTTTATCCAAGCGCTGGTTGGCGGTGATAAACCCTGCCCCTGCATGAGCGTAAGGACCTGTGATGCTGTCAGCCAAGTAAGATTGATGGAAAGTGCCATGTTCCATCAAGATGGAGCGCACGATTTCAGTGTAAGCACCGACTCGCACTTCAGCTTCGATGCTGCTGCTTCTGATGAAACAATGCTCTCCGACTAGAGCATTACGCCCGATGTAGACGGGACCTACGAGTTTAGTAAAGTCATTAATCCGAGCTCCAGCCTCGATCACGATCGGACCGTTGGCTTCGTCCAGGATTACAGTGTCGGCAATCTCGGCTTTGGCATCGATGCGCGAGGTGAGTTGTGAAAAAAGCTGTGCCTGCAGGTCAAAAAGATGCCATGGATACTTGAGGGTGGTCAAGCTTTGCTCTAGCATGTAGGTGCCCACTGGGCTCGTTTGGGCGAGTGCGTCTAGGGCTGATTCGAAACTATATTCTTCGGTGGGTCGCTCTGAGAGCAGGTTGAGAAAAGTCTGATTTAGCAAATACAAGCTTTGCAAAGATAAACTCGATGGTTCAGTGCCAGGGGCTGGTTTTTCGATCACCCCTTTGAGTAGACCGCTGTCCACGGTGGCGATGCCAAACAACCAGGGTGTTTGAGTGGGATGGACACAGACACAAGTCGGTTGGTGTTGTTCGATCATCCTGGTGATGACGCGGCCAGCTTCGAAGTGGTACGGAGACATGACCACAAACTGGTCTTGGAGATAGGACTTGGCTTGGAGCAGAGCGTGGCCCATGCCTAGTGGCTCAGATTGAGTCACCACCGTCAGATGGAGGGAAAAGTGACGGGTTGCCAGCTCAGAAACGATGCCACCCTCTTCATGGTCGCGAGGAGAAACCACTAGGACTACCTGGGTGAATCCAAGATTTTGGAGATTTTCGATACTTCTGACCAATAACGGTTTTCCCAGCAAATGCACGTTACCTTTATGGGTAGTGTTAAATGGAAAGAATCGTGAATTTTGGCCGGCTGCCAATATCACCACGGTTGGTAAGGACATACTAAGATTGTAGCACTCTACCCTTCGTACCTGCGATAAGCGATTGGAGGGTTTGATGTAGGGCTGGATTGGCGGCGCAGTAAGTATAGTTTTGGTTTATCAGGGTCAGCGGTTTGGTATAGATCATGGGTTGACCATCAATGGTGGTGTATTTTCCGCCAGCTTCGACGGTAAGAATATGTTGAGCCACGTTATCCCAAATTTTACTAGTTCGATTAAGTGCTGCCCCAAACCCACCTTTGACGACCATGGCGATATCGAAGACGCTATTGGTAGTCCGCAGGTTGCGGCAGTTGAGCACGATTTGGCCGATCAGTTTGGTTTCCTGGTCGGTAAGTTCTGGAGCTTCTGGATGGCCATCGATGCCATATGCTACCAGCGCCGATTTGAGCTCTGTTTGGGCAGAGACGTGGAGTCGTTGGTCACCCAGCCAACAGCCTTGACCGGCTTGCGCTACCATGATTTCGCCAAAAGCTGGCAGTGAGATACCGCCGGCGATCGGGACGTCTTGACGCAACAATCCTAACATCGTCCCATAGGTCGGGATCCCATTGGCAAAATTGCTGGTCCCGTCGATGGGATCCACTACCCAAGTGTATTCTGAGCCATGGTCGATGACCCCAGCTTCTTCATCAATGATGTTGTGCTCGGGGTACTGTTTTTCTAGTTCTCCGATAATGAAACTACCGATATCAAGGTCAGTTTGAGTCAAGACCTGGTTGTTGTCACTGGGTTTAGTTTGACCACTGACTTGGCCGAAGCTTTTGAGGGCAATGGCGCTACTTTGCTCTAGGACGGAGGAGATGAAGGATTGGTACTGCATAAATGTGATTGTTTTTATATCTAAATGGGTCAAATAGACTCAAAATCAAATTAGCAGACACGGTCAAACTCTGCTAATCTAGTTATCTGAGAAAAAGGATTGATATATCAATATAAAAACTATCTCCTTGTTAGCCGGTTTAATTTTTACTGGTAGCTGTGATACACCAGAGCTCCAGCTGCTTAGCCAGAGGTAGTGTGTCTTTACCTAGTTTAAGCGACCAGTCGAGCTGAAGCAATTGGCGATGAAGAGTCACTAGCTGAGGAAGTGAATAAGGCTGGGCCTGAGACCTGATTTTGGACTGGATGAAAGGGGGTCCGGCGATCTTGCCACCTGACTGAGCCGTGATCATCATGCGAAGGTGACGAGCGAGCATGGCAAAGCACATGAAAGCGTCCTCGGCTTGGACTGCGGCTTGGAGCAGGGTGAGCTGACGCGGTAGAGTGGCAGGCTTGGGACTGAGTGAATCGAGCCAGTTAAACACAGCTGAGCTGACTTTAAACTCAGTCGTTTTGGCAGTCGGGAAAAGCTTGAGCATGGTAGCAGTCAAAGCCCGTTTTTCCCACAGGATGAGTTGGAGATCAGCTGGCGGGTGGGCAGTGGATTGGGCCCGAGCAAAGTCACTGACCATTTTGAGGAGTTGGGTCCGGCGGCCACCCAAGGGCAACGAATGGAGACCTTCCAAAACCAGCGTCCGGGGTACCGCAAACAGAGAGTCTGTACCTAGGAGTTGTTCTAGTTCTGGTAGCTGAAGACCAGCCGCAGAGACGAGAGTGACTTCCCTACCTTGAGCTCGGAGCGTCTGCAGGAGCTCCATCAGCGCTTGTCGGGAGGCGACTTGGTTTTCACCATACAAAATCGTCATACTCATAGGTGACTAGTATACGCTATGCTTGCACAAGTCTGCCGCATTTTGTACTCTTAGTAGAGTAGATAGATTGCAGTTCGTGAAGGATCCACATGGCCAAAAAAAGTGCTCGTCGGGTATCAACAAAAAAAGCCACTAAGAAAGTGCGCGCCCCACGCACGAGTGATTTAGCCACTGCTTTAGCCAAAACCAAGCCGATGGCCCCTACGGCTAGTGCTGCCATGGTGTCCGAAACTCAAAGCTCAGAAGCGATGATGATGTCTGCCACGCAGCTGGTAGCCATGCTAGTGGGTTTGTTTG
>CAYQZC010000083.1:0-4577 GCA_964421945.1 uncultured Pseudomonadales bacterium | reverse complement strand
ATTGCAGAAGACAAATGGTGGCAACCAGATGTGGCAAGAGCGATAGCAGATCATCAATTGGTGGATATAGTGTATTTTCGTCAGCTTTTACTCGAGTATGCGCCTCAAATTAACTCAGATTCAGATTTTTTTAATTGGATGCAGCTGACAAAGGCTGCCAGTCCAGACGAAGAAACTTGGGCTCGGTTTTTGGTCGAATATCTAGAACCCAGCGTAGTAAAGCCTAGATCTATTCTCATGGCTTTAGCTCTCTATCTGATTTATCTGACCGGGACCTCAGAATACATCTGGGTGAAGCCTAAAAAACAAAAATAGCACTTGCATATTTAATGTTTATGTGATGTAATACACGACAATACAAAGCGAAAAGCACTTATGTTTTCGCTCCCAAGTAACGAACTTTGCCACAGCAAAGGGGAAACCAAGTCGAGCTAAAACACAAGTGCTTTTTTTATTATTAAAGGTGTATGAACCTGCCAAGTCAAAAGCAATTCCAGTGTAATAAGTACCAAGATCAGGAGATCTGGTAAGCCGCCGAGTTTAGGCGGCTTTTGCGTTTATGGAGACACCAACAAAATTTGACTACCAGCATCCTGTGATTCTTGCCTCATCCAAAGGTCGGACTCATGACATGTATCGACAAATCTATGGTGAAGGCTTTATCCATACTGACTATGAGGCTGAAGTTGACGGTAAAACTGAACCAGCCTCAGATAACCCCTTGATCCCAGCTTTATGGAAAATGAGCGAAGCTGCCGCCGTTTATGCCAAGGATCCAGAAGTAGCAGAACAATTTATGATTTTGGCTACTGATGTGGTGTTTATGAATCCTCGTCGTGAGGCTAGTCATAAACCAAGTCGAGATGGGATTGATCAAGAGACTTTGTTAGCTGACACCCAGGCCTGGTATGCGGCTGATACATTTGTGGTCCAGTGGTTGGTGTCTCATGTAGTTCATGAGCATGTATCTGGTGGGACCAATCGATCTATCGGCTATCAATTTGTGATTGAGGGTACCTTCCCAGCTCTCCCAGCCGAGACCGTGGTCGCTAACGTCAACCCAGAGATGAATACTCGTTTGCCATTGATAGATCTAGCTTTGGAAGCTGGAGTAGCAGCCCAATTTGTTTTGACCACTCCAGCTCTAGAAGGACAAGCCGGGGAGCGTTTAAATATTTCGGCTGCCGAGGCATTCCGCTTGGTGGTCGATAAAATCATTCCACCAGCAGTTTTAGCAAATATTATTAGCCAAGAGGTAAAACAACCTCACATCGCCCTGTCGCTTCTAACTGCCGACATGAGGTGATAGAATACGCGCAATTATGGCTGAACAAGAACAACGCATTGTCTATGGCAAGTTCCGAAGAGGTCGTTTAGTGGTAGGGCTCCGACCAGATTTTGATCCAAGTGAAGAAGCTATCGCTGGTGTTAATGTTTTGGCCTATAAAGACGTCGAACCTGGTGATCCACAGCTGGAGAACATGCTGGCACGGTCTGTTATGCATGCCTTGTCGATACACGCTTCTGAAAATGGTTTAGCCGCCTCACACGTTGATGTGATTCTCCGTCTTGTCGTGCCCAACGATTCTCAGGCCTAGAGATCCGGTTTTTTTTCTGATACAGTAGCCCCATGGTTACTGATCACATTTTTACCCTCATTACTCAAGAAGAACAACGCCAACGGGAGATGATTGGTTTGATTCCTTCTGAGAATCATATTTCCCCAGAAGTGGCATCGGTTTTGAGCTCATGTTTATCGAGTAAATATGCCGAGGGGTATCCACGTCGTCGGTATTACGAAGGCAACCAAATCATTGACCAGATTGAGCAGCTGGCTATCGATAGGGTAAAGGCGTTGTTTGGAGTGCCCTATGCCAATGTCCAGCCTTATTCTGGCTCGCCGGCCAATGGGGCAATTTGTTTTGCATTGATGGAGCCAGGCGAGACCCTGATGGGTCTGGCACTTAGCTCGGGGGGACACCTGACTCACGGCCATCCCAAAGTAACTTTTTCGGGGAAATATTTTCACTCGGTCCAGTTTGGTCTAAATGCTGAGGCCCGGATCGATTTTGATGAAATGCTGGCATTGGCCAAAGAACACCGTCCCAAAGTGATTATTGCTGGTACCACTGCCTATCCATTCGAGCTTGATTTTAAGAAATTTCGCCAGGTAGCTGATGAAGTGGGAGCCTGGCTGGTGGCTGACATTTCTCATATCACTGGACTGGTAATCGGTGGAGAACATCCATCGCCAGTCCCTTATGCCGATGTGATCATGTCGACCACCCATAAGACGTTTCGTGGTCCTCGAGGGGCCATGATTTTGGTGACTGATCGAGGCTTACAAAGAGACGCTGACTTGGGTAAAAAGATTGATTCGGCCATTATTCCCGGTCTTCAAGGTGGACCTCATAATGCCACTACCGCGGGTATTGCAATCGCAGCTGAAGAAGCCACTCGGCCAGCGTACCAGACGTACATACATCAAATTCGCACCAATGCTGATGCGTTGGCGTCTGCTTTGCAGAAAAAAGGGCTGACCCTAGTGGGTGGTGGGACTGAAAATCACTTGTTGTTGGTCGACTTGAGTCAAATTAGCCCTGGCCTGGGATCCCAAGCAGCCTTTGCGATGGATGTGGCAGGGATGTATGCCAATCGAAATACCGTGCCTAACGAGCCAGTGTCGCCGTTTTATCCATCAGGTTTGCGCTTGGGGACGCCATTGATCACCACCCGGGGTTTCAAAGCTGAGGCGATGGGCCAAATTGCTGACTGGATTAACCAAGTGGTGAGCCATATTCAGGATGCCTCCTTGCCAGCTGAGAAAGCGGCTAGAGCCAGCTTCTTGAAGGATTTCCGAGCCAAAACTATCAAAGATAAAAAACTCCTCAAGATCAGGGCCGAAGTCAAGGAATTTGCCCTAAAATACCCCCTTTTTACCTGGGAATAATGGCTATTTGAGACTAGCTCTCTCGAGAGACCAGGGGTGTTTGACCCTTGAAAAAAAGCCGTTTATAGCCTATAATATTATTGTTCGTTCAACTAGTCCCTGAAAAGGGGAGGACGAGAAGATGTTTAAAAAAATTCAGGCCAACTGGCCTGTGATCATGATCTGGATCGCCTCAGCAGCTGTTGTTGCCCTGTTGACAGGGATTCCGTATGAGGCGGGTTTCGGATGGCAGGTCGTCTTTTGGATGGTTGGGATTCCTTTCTGCGCACTCGCAGGAGTGGGAGTCGCCACACTGTCCTACGCCTTTTGGAAAGGCAACTTCCCCGAAATGCATGGGGAAAACCCTTTCAAATTCCGATAGTTATCGAAATTTGAAATGTTGAAACCCTACCTGTCTTTACGGCGGTAGGGTTTTTTTTGATTATTTTTGGTAGGTTTGTTTAGCTTTGATGAGTACCAGGGCATTTCCGGCTTGGGCTACAGTGACTGTTTTGCCTTTTTTCCAAATACTGACTTCAAATCCCATTTGGATCAAGAAACGGGTAAGTGCCATCAAAGATTGAGTCGGGTGGGGGTGAAACTCCACGATCAGCTGGTCGACTTTGGTCAGGGCGGTGCCGGCTTCCATCAGGACGGCTTGTTCGGCCCCTTCGATATCGAGTTTGATCAGATCTACGGGCTGGGAGAGGAAGCTACTCAGTGGTACCACTGGCACTGTCACAGCATAGGTAGTTTGGTCACCAGACCAGGCTCCGGGGTGGATGCTCGACGTACTCCACCATTGATCTTCACTGCTATCAAGATAGAGGTCAGTCCGACCTGCTACTGGCCCAAGTGCTACTTTTTGGATGTCGACCTGGTTTTCGACTTGGTTAAGCCAGATATTTCGCTCCAGCATAGCGGCCACATGGGGGTTGGGCTCGAGAGCTATGATCTGAGCTCCAGGATAGTGGGTCAAGAAATAGAGAGTAGACAGTCCTATATGAGCTCCGGCATCGATAATTTTCGGCTGAGCTTTCTCAGTTTCGAAAAAATAGTGATCTCGTCCAAAGACTTCTTGTTTCAAAAGATGATATTCACGCTCGTTGGTGTATTCGATTTGCCAACGGTGCAGTTTCGTAATCGGCATGTGCCTAGTATACTGCGACTATGTCACAACACGAAACTAAGACTCATCAACGCAAAATTGGAGCCCATGTTTCAGCGGCCGGTGGTTTGGATAAAGCCATAGAAAGAGCAAAGGCCATCGGGGCCAATTGTGTGCAGGTGTTTTCGGGAAGTCCACGGGTATGGGCCCGCTCACCTTTAGAAAAAATCGACATAAATAAAGTGTTTTCAAAGCAAGAACAATTGGCTATTGATCCGATTTTTACTCATGCCATATATCTGACTAATCTAGCTTCTGATAACCCGAATCTCCTCCAAAAGTCGATCGAAGCACTTCAGTATGATTTGAAGTTCGATAGCTTGGTAAAAGGTTCGGGAGTGGTGGTGCATTTGGGTAGTCACCAAGGTCGGGGTTGGGAGGCAAGTAAAGAGCAGGTAGCTGCGGCCATCACTTCTATTTTAGAAGGTTCACCTGATGATTCTCATCTTTTGATCGAAAATGCAGCCGGCCAGCAAGGTA
>CAYQZC010000082.1:0-4643 GCA_964421945.1 uncultured Pseudomonadales bacterium | reverse complement strand
TGAGTCAGGCTGGCATCAAGATACGAAAGTTTGGTCGGGGTCGACCAGCGGCTGCTCACCGCCGTCGTTTCCCAGCCAGGAAACATCATAGTAGGCTCCAGAATCACAGAGGGTGAAGTCACTTGCACGTAATAATGCCGGCGTGTTCCTGACCAAAATTTGATATCTATTTGACCTGACCCAGTGGCAAAAGTAGCGGTAGGTTGCCAATCGCCAATGTTGAGATAAGTAAAAGTCTTAGGCATATTTTCATTTGAAGTGGTGGTACTTTGGGCAAAACTGTCATAATAAATATCTGGGTAATTTCTGGTATCAACTGGCTTTAGTCTCAGGGCCACAAAAATTTGTAAACAGAGTGCCAAAAGCAGAAATACTTTTCCAGGTTTAGCACTGCGCATCCACAACCAACCTACCAATAACGGTGACAAAACCGTCACTAACATGGTCAATCTCCAGGGAAACTGAATAAACTGTACCAGTGGTAATTTTGACCACCAAGAAACTAAAATTGGCAGCTGCAAAAAGATGGCACCAGCAATCAAAAAGATAGTCACCAGTCTCCTCACTTTGGAGGGTGCCACCATTTTTTTGTTCCACAGCACGTGGGAGAGAGTGGCAAAAACCAGAGCCAGAAAAGTGACAATCCCAACTTGAAATGAAATGGAATCCACAGTACCCGGTTGGGAAAATCCAAATTGCAATGGTGAAGTCAAAAGCTGAACCCCAGTTACTGCGTGCTGGGCCAATTGATTACTAAGTCCAGCTTGGTCCAAAACAACCCATTTCTTTTCTAACATTGCCGGGATCCAAAACCAACTTACCAACCCAATTCCAGTCAAAGCCGCAGTGATACCACCCAGCCATTGCTTCTGATCAAAACGCCAGTGCACCAACGCCCATACCAACACCAATGGAGCAAAAAGAAGTACCGAGACATTATGTGATACTAACCAAGCTGTCCCTACCCCCACCAACCCCAACCATCTCCAAAATCTCCAACCTTGTTTTTCAACTACTTCAATACCACCTAGCAACCAGGGCATGGTAGCCATCGCTAAGACTTCACCAATCGACCCTCGAAACCAGATCGCATTGAGTAGATAGGGGGTGGTAGCTAGTGATAGTACTGCCAGACTTTTGGCACCTGAGCTGCACTTCCGTAGTGATAGCCACCACCACGTCCCTGCCAATAAAAATGCAGTAGCACCTGTAACGACGATTTTGTAGGCATCTTGATAACTGATTCCAAACACCAACCATGGTGTCGCCAAAATATTTGGTAAAGGATAGTTATAATTTAGCACTGGGTAGCCATATCTGTTGATCAAATTTGGTGCCCAGCGAGGAGGAAGTTGACCCTCTTTAAGTGCTAATTTAAAGTTGGCAAATCGAGCAATGTGATTTTCACTATCATGTGTGTAAGGCACACCCACTGCCATAAAAACCCGTGCCGATAAAAACACACCTAAGACTAAAGTACCGATCAACCTTAACCACGATTTATGTTGCATGTTTTTCTAAGACGTGTTTATAGACCTTAACTGTTTCTCTGGCTACTTGTTCCCAAGTAAAGCGTTCTGCCCAATGCGCAGCGGCACGAATTTTAGTATGCCTCATCCGCTCTGACCAACCAGCTACAGTACTGATCCCACCAGCTATTTCTTCTGCTGAGGTGCCTGTTACGACAGCCTGGCCACTGGCTAACTCAACTAACGCAGGTGTGTTTGTAATGATGACTGGGGTTTTGCATTGCATGGCTTCTAAGACTGGAAGTCCAAAACCTTCAGCTAAGGATGGCTGCACATATGCCAAAGCACCAGAATACAAAGCCGCTAAATCTTGGCTTTGATCACCACCTAAATCGGTGATGAAGTGCACTCGTGACTCGACGTTACTTAAAGCTAACTGGGATTCAATCCATTTCCATTCTGGTATCGGCTGTGGGACAAAATTTTTCCCTACACACACTAAGTGAATATGACTTGGTATAAATTTGAGAGCTTTTATCAATTGCGGAATATTTTTGTTGTAATTTATATCACCAACATACAACACATATGCGAGTGGAACCTTAAACTTCTCCCGCACTTCTTGCACCACTCGATCAGAAACCTTACTCAAGTTTGACTGTGCTGCCAAGGGGACCACATGAATTTTTTGATCATGGACACCTAAATAGCGCTTGATTTCTTGCTTCGATGCTTGGGAGTCGGTGATCACTGCTTCAACCCTTTGGACCAACCATCTTTGCCTCCATAGCACCGTAGTTCCTTTAATGCCAGGCTTATAATAATTTGGATACATCAGGGGAATTACGTCATGTACTGTCACAACAGTCGGAGCACCTCTTCTGACTGGTAAGGTGTTAAAAAATAAATCAAAATAGGGATAGTGGATCAAATCTGGTTTCACGGCAGACAGTGGCTGGGCTTGAGTAGAATTAAGTACTTCAATATCTTTGCGTTGTTGCAAGGCTGCTAAAAGTTGAGCCGTGTATTTACCGATTCCTCGGTGGGCATGGCCAGTAAGCAAAGGACTCGTGTCAAGCTGGACCGTAATCATTGGACCCGTTTCTTTTTGAGAACTGCCCGCAGTTCCCAGTATTTTAGGTAAGCGATGGGGTGATGCCATGCGCTCATCAAGGCAAACAGCAATCCTGGCACCCCGTCAACATAACCACGATGACGCAGATAAATCGAGAAAAAAGTAGTTAAAGGCAACCACACACCATGAAACACCCCAGACTTAAATGAGAGCGGCAGATCAACTTCTGCCAGTTGGTGAGCTTTGAAAGTGGTATAGGTGTTAAATTTGCGCAAATAATCAGCAAATGTAGGGTTACTATAATGTAATAAATGCCCTTCAGCGGTGCCTACTGGTCCATCAACTTCCATCTGTTCGTGAACATCCTTTTGGGGCCATCGAGCTTGATCGGCTTTGAAAATCCGGATCACCGCATCGGGATATTGGCCACCTTTGCTCAACCACCGACCAAGAAAAAAGTTTTTCCGATATACCCACCAGGCACTTTCAGGTAATTCATCGAGATGCTGGGCAATTTTCTTGATAAATCTTGCCAACTCAGCATCCACCACTTCATCGGCATCGAGAGATACTATCAAATCCCCTTTTGCCGCTTGGTTTGCCATTTGCTTATTGATGTGAAAATTAAGCTTGTTGGTAGTTTCGATGACTCGAGCATGATATTTTTTTGCGAGTTTGACAGTGTCATCAGTTGACTCACCATCCACTACCACGATTTCATCAGCCCAAGTCTTGACTGAATCTAAACAAGCAGCTAAATTAGCTGCTTCATTGTGTGTTGCTAGTACCACCGAAATCATAGAGATACCAATCTTGTTCTTTCCATTGTACCAGGATACGTTCAGTTTGCGATCGATCTTCAGGTTTACTAATAAAATGATAGCGCCCCACTTGTTGGCCATACTGTAAGCCAATCGGTGATGGGTCTTGCCTTATCAAAGTCGAGAAAAATGCTGTTGGTGGTAACTGCAGGTACCAAGCCACCATGGTGTATAAATAACCATCTTCATCGACAATTGCTACGTTTGCTAAAGGGTATTCTTTTTCAATTTGGGTCAGCATTTCACCCAAACCACTTCTGAGAATCAAATGACTTTGATGGGGGTACCAAGTGAAGTACCTCCAGACATACCAACCCGACTGTGCCACAAAACCTAACACTACTAACATCGTAAAAAACAAAGCGTAACTGCTACCAAGTTTTGACTTTAGCAAAAGTGCAAATCTGTCAAACGCCCACCCTGACCAAAGCACCAAGCAGACTATGAAAAAGAGGCTTCGAGTGGCATGTGGGGCATCTACGGTAATCACTGCTGGTAGTAAACTGAGAGGTGTCACCAAGGCTAACCAATTTCCCCAAGTGTTTTTAACATTTTTGCTCCAGAGGTTTTGAAACCATCTTAAAACCCATCCTCCCACTCCAAACAGATACGTAACTAGCACTATGTGTCCTGTTTGTGGAATTTGATGCCATGGATGTGAGCCACCTTGCCAAACTAAAAATGCCGGCCCCCAGCTCAACAACCAACTTTTTAAGATCAAACCAAACCAGAAAACATATCGATTCCCCAATACAGGCACCAACATACTTGGTAATTGTTGACGGTATTCTATAAATCGAAACCAAACATCTGGATTGCCAAACACAGTGACAATCGATTTTTGAGCTGTGCTGGCTGTCAAAAGAAAACCCAATCCTCCCCAGACCACTAACATACCAACTACTGGCCACACCCAGGTTTGCCACTTTTTGAAACCTCTTACCCAGACCAATCCTCCGATCAACATCGGGCTTAAAAATAATGGTGTGTTATATGTCAGCATTGCTAATGCCAAACAAACTACAGCTAACATATCAGTCAAGAAACGAAATTTTTTACTGGGTAGGGTTATTAAAACCAGGACTCCCATCCACCAGCTCAGCGCCAGCATAGCTTCCCACCCCATGCGAGAATAAAATAAGAAAATCGGACCAACCGCCAAAGTCACAGCTACTGACAAACCAGCCCGTTTCGACCAACCTAGATTTTGGGTCAGCCAATACCCCAAGGGAACCAGTACCATTCCTGCCAGTGCAGCTGGTAACCTGATTGCCAACT
>CAYQZC010000081.1:0-4771 GCA_964421945.1 uncultured Pseudomonadales bacterium | reverse complement strand
CCAGCCACATAGCCAACTAGTTGTTTCTGACCTGACTCTGGTGATAATCATCGGGCTTGGCATCATGATGATGCTCGGACCGGTTCTCAAAATCCAGGACTCCACCTTTAAAATCGCCTCTTGGCCGATACCTTTACCCTATGCCGCTGCCTATTACCTGGTCCCTGGTTTTCAGGCATTCCGGGCTAGTTCCCGCTGGATAGTAGTAGCTGGCTTTGGCCTCAGCTGGTTGCTCGGGCGCTTTTGGTCTCGGGTAAAAATGCCGCCAGCTTTTTCACTACTTGGCGCCATCGTTATCTGCACATTCTGGTGGTGGCAGGGCCCACGGCAATGGGAGCTGTACCCTATTCCCATTTCCACCCCCCAGATCTATACCCTCACTACCCAAACTCCCGCCAGAAATCTGGCCGAGTTTCCAGTTTATGTCTGGAGTATGCATCCTTATGTCGTCAATGAAACTAACCGCTTACTCTATCAGAGGATTCATCAACTGAAACTTTACAACGGAGCCAGTGGTTTTACTCCACCTCAAGCAATTGATGATTGGACCGCACTCTGGAGCACTTTTCCCAATGATGAAAGTCTGGACTTGCTTCAGACTGCCCAGATCGATCACTTGATAGTCCATTTTGATGAATATCAACAAATGGCTGATGATAGGTATGTTTTTGCCGGGACTACAGCACCATCTGCTGCAGCACTCCAAGACCATATTTCACGCCAATCTCGTTTGGGATTACTCGGCTGTCGTGAACAAGCTTGTTTGTATACAATACGATCAAATGAGACTGATCAGGATTTCTAAGTCTATCTGGAAATGGTCCTTGGCTATTTTTGTAGTACTGGGATTGTTGGGATTGTGGTTATGTTGGCAACTTGGACCCAGTGCTTGGCATTTTTATCGCTGGAAACAGCAGCTACCGGCGTGCCGAGAGACCTTGCTCAACCAAGCCGACTTGAGCACCGATGCAGCACTCCCACTGACAGCCTGTATCAGGAGTACCACCACCTTACTCACCACCATCCAAAAATCCTGGCTCCTGTCCAGAGGTGTGAGCGCCTTGGTTTCCTACCAAACTGGGGTACCGGCGGCGACAGTAAAAACTTGGCTCACCCATGCCCCCACTGACCTGAGCACTTTTCATCAAAATGTCCTTACCGGTAATCGCAACTATGTGGTGCTCCTGCAAAATTCTGACGAATTGAGAGCTACTGGCGGTTTCCCTGGCACGTTTGCGGAAGTGCGACTTGCCCATGGCCAGGTAGAAAACATCAAAGTTTTTGATATTTTTGCCCCAAGTGGCCAACTTCAAAACCAGCGAGAAGCCCCACCAGGAGTCAAAGAATACTTGAGTGGCGGCAGTCACTGGAACCTACCTGATGCCAATTGGTATCCTGATTTTCCCACCAGTGCCCAAACAGTTATGTCATTTTTAGGAGAAAGTGGCTGGCAAAATCTCGATGGCGTGATAGCAATCAACACCAGCTATATCAAATCTATTCTCGATGTCGTGGGGCCGATTTGGCTACCTGATTATCAGCTCACCGTCACCAGTGAAAACATCATCGAAAGCGCCCGCGCCGATCGCGAAAGTTTTTTCCCCGGCTCCTATCAAAAACCTCAATTTTTGCAGACCCTTAGCACGTATCTTCGATTGAAACTCAGCACTTTATCGACCGATCAACTCAAACAAATTACCTTGATCACCATCAAAGCATTTGCCGCTAAAGATATCCAAATCTACAGCCGACAGCCAGAACTTCAAAATGTATTTCAGCACTTTAATGTAGCCGGTCACTGGGATCCACCTACGTCAGCCCAAGGCCAACCACCATTTGCATTTGGATGGGTAGAGTCAAATGTCGGGATCAATAAGGCTAATCGGGGTATTGATCGTAGTCTAAAAATCGCTAAAACAGACACTACCTTGACGGTCACTGCTACTTTTACCAACACCAATCCTCCACAATTGGTTTCTGATAATCCCGCCAGTAACGCCGGCACCTACAGCCGGACTGGTCACTACATCGATTACCAACGAGTCTGGGTCCCGGATACGCTCCAGGTAAAATCAATCTTGGTTTCTGATCAGCCCCTGGAAAAGTGGGATGAGCAAATCATTACTACAGCAAACGGTCAAAAAATAAAACAGATCGGCTGGGTCCTGACTGTGGCTGAACAATCACAACTTACTACTTCGATTACCATGACTGACCCTACTGGCTTGAGTTTCGAGGCTCCACAGCTCTGGCTCTGGAAACAGCCAGGGACTCCACCGACCACCTACTTTATTTCTTCTACCGACCAGACTACCCAATTGGAACTGGTTCGTGATCAGGTAATAACCTGGTAGAATCAACCTATGTCTGTTTTAGAACCTACTGTCATGATTGCTCAAGCTGAAAGTATGGTGGAGGCCAGTAATCGCACTTCCCTCCAGGCTGAAATCAAAACCTTGCAAGCTCAAACTTTGCAACCTGACTTTTGGAATCGCGCTGACGCTCAAACTATCATGCAGCAGTTAGCAGCCCAAGAACAGAAACTTCATGACCTTGATCTGGTGGTGCGTCTTGTCGATGATGTCAAAGCTTCAGAAATGCTCTTGGCGGAAGTCGTGTCTCAAAATCAATCAGAATCAGAGCTCGATCAACTCAGCCAAGAATCTCAACAACTTTGTCGCCAACTTTCCAAAGCTATCACTAAGGTCGAGCTGGCCCAGTTTTTATCGGGCCCTTATGACTCATATGGGGCGATACTTTCTATTCATTCTGGCCAAGGTGGGACCGAAGCCATGGACTGGGCCGATATGGTCCGCCGCATGTATTTGCGCTATTTAGAGATCAAAGGATGGAAATATCAATTTATTTCTGAGTCTCGTGGTGAAGAAGCCGGCATCAAAGCCGCTAGCTATGAAATCACCACCTCCAACGCCTATGGCTACCTCAAACATGAACACGGGACTCACCGTCTGGTGCGTCAAAGTCCCTTTAATGCTGATAATCTCCGCCAAACTTCGTTCGCCCTGGTAGAGGTATTACCATTGATCCCTGCTAATAGTACCGAAATCGCCGTCAGTGACGCTGACCTGCAATGGCATTTTACTCGAGCCGGTGGTGCAGGCGGCCAAAACGTCAACAAGGTAAACACTGCCGTTGAACTTACACATACACCCACCGGGATCGTGGTGAAATGTCGCGAAGAGCGCTCACAAGCTCAAAATAAAGAACGTGCCTTGTCACTTTTGAAAGCTCAGCTGGCTCAGTTGGAAGAACAACGCCAAGAAGCGGAACTTGCTAAAGTCAAAGGTACCCACACCAATGCCAGCTGGGGCAATCAAATCAGAAACTATGTTTTGCATCCCTATCATTTAGTCAAAGATACTCGCACCGGTGTAGAAACATCCGACACTCAAGCAGTGCTCGACGGTGACATAGATGAATTCATCCAAGCCGAGATCAAAAGCGCTCATCAAGCCTAATTTCGGGTAGTCGAAACCAACTCATATGTAGTATGATTTGATCATGGATAATGCACCAGTTACTACCCCTGCCCAAGTTCATTTGGTGGATCCCGATTCTCCAGTCATCCTTCACCAGATGGAAAATGATCAGAAAGGCACGAGCTCTATGAAAGCTTCCAAGTTAACAATGATTTTAGCGGCAGTCACCATTATTGCCGGCATCGGGACTGGCGTCGGTGTGGCCAAGCTCCAAGGAAAAAGTGTGCCCGGCGTACCAGGCTCAAATCAACCACTACAACAAGTAGCGGGTTCTGATGTCAAAGCTGGCGATGTATTCGGAGTCCCAGATGAGAAAACCTTTAAAGATAGTGCTGAAGGATATCTCGAAGCTGGTGGTCTCGACGGTGAAGGATCTCATAGCTTATTGCGCGTTGGTGGACCATCACAAACCGTTTATTTGACTTCATCTGTGACCGATCTGAGTAAGTTTGAAGGTATGAATGTAAAAGTCTGGGGCGAAACGTTTAAAGCCCAAAAAGCTGGCTGGTTAATGGACGTTGGTCGGGTCCAAGTTATCAGTCCACAGGGGCAAGCTCCCAGCGAGGAGTAGTACAACTCATGATTATATTTGATAACGTCACCAAACAATTTGGTGATGATGCATACGCTTTGCGTGATGTGTCATTCACTATTGAACCAGGTGAATTTGTGTTTCTCACTGGGCCCTCTGGTAGTGGTAAAACCACCGTCATGCGATTGCTGACTCGTGAATATACTCCCACCTCTGGTGCCATTAGTTTTGATGGGGTGGATCTCCACGACATGAAAACTAAAGATGTCTACCACCATCGACGTCAAATTGGGGTGATTTTTCAAGACTATAAACTTCTGCCTGATGCTAACGTCTGGGAAAACATTGCTCTCCCACTCTACATCGTGGGTAAATCAAATGCAGAAATCGAGTCTCGGGTCACCGATTTATTAAAACTGGTGAATTTGGTCGACAAGGCATACCTTTTCCCTAGTCAGTTATCTGGAGGTGAAGCCCAACGAGTAAGTATTGCTCGAGCCTTGGCCACTGGCCCCAAAGTCATTTTTGCCGATGAACCCACCGGTAACCTCGATCCTGAAACCTCCATCACCATCGCCAAACTCCTTCATAAAATCAACCAGCTCGGCACTACAGTTTTGTTGGCTACCCATGACACCGGCGTGTTAGCTGCTCTAGACTCTATTCGCCGCCTCAAACTCGAAAAAGGCGTCTTGGTAGATGATTCAGCCCCTAAAGCTAAAAGACACAAGCCAGCTGA
>CAYQZC010000080.1:0-4837 GCA_964421945.1 uncultured Pseudomonadales bacterium | reverse complement strand
AGCTTTTCAAAGCTCACGGCCTCGAGGCCAAAGATGTTGATTGGGCTGAGCGTGATGGTATGCAGGGTGGTCGAATTTTTTACTATGACGAGAAAAAAAATTGGTGGTCTCGCTCCGGTGTGCCGGCCGCTATGCCAGCCGGTGAACCAGGTGGTCCTGATAGCGAAATTTTTTACGATTTTGGGGCTGATCTGCAGCTACATGAAAAATCGGCTTGGAAAGATGAGCCTTGCCACGTCAATTGTGACTGTGGTCGGTTTATGGAAATAGCCAACTCAGTTTTTATGCAGTACCAAAAGCAAGCTGATGGTAGTTTTACTGAACTGCCACAGCGGAACGTGGATTTTGGTGGGGGACTTGAGCGGATTTTATCTGCTGCTCATGACACCCAGGACGTGTTTGAGACGCCTGCTTTTACCGAAATCATCAAGACAATTGAGAAGTTTTCAAAAGCCAGCTATGACGTAGCCGACCAAAAACCAGCTATCCGAGTGGTGGCTGACCATTTACGAGCGGCTACTATGTTGATGGTGGACGGAGTCCGACCATCCAATAAACAACAGGGATATGTTTTACGGAGATTGATCCGAAGGGCAGCCGTCAAAAATCACCATTTGGGTGGAGGTCTGACACCAGTCCCTGCCTTTACCGCTATTGCTCATCAAGTATTGAATGAGTATCAACAGGTCGATCCTCTGCTTGGTTTTGGAGTCGATCTAGATCGTGATCGAGCCATCGTGGAAGAAGTACTTGCCACAGAGTTGGCCAAGTTTGGGAAAACCTTGGATCGAGGTTTGCGAAAAATTGAGCAAGCCAAATCTGATGAGCTGACAGAACAATTTGCTTTCGATTTATTCCAAAGTTATGGTTTCCCGTTGGAGATTACACAAGAACTTTTGAGTGAACGGGGTGTCAAACTCAATGAAGAAATCTTTAAAAACATTTATAAGCAACATCAAGACTCTTCACGCTCAGCCTCGGCCGGGACTTTCAAAGGTGGTTTGGCTGACCATTCAGAAATAACTACTAAGTACCATACTGCTACCCATTTGCTCCATGCCGCGCTGCGACAGATCTTGGGTAAACATGTCCAGCAAAAAGGCTCCAACATCACCGTCGAGCGTTTGCGTTTTGACTTTACCCACCATCAAGCTATGACTAGTGATCAGCTGCGGGCAGTCGAGAAACAAATCAACGATTGGATTGCCGCAGATTTGCCCGTGACCAAACAAGTCATGGCCAAAACTAAAGCCCTCCAATCAGGAGCCATTGCCTTTTTTGTCGAGAAATATCCCGATGAAGTGAGTGTCTATACCATTGGGACCAATCCCGATGGCCTAGCCGGAACGGACTGGATTTCGAAAGAATTTTGTGGTGGTCCCCACGTCGAACACACGGGCAGCATTGGTCCCATCAAACTTACCAAAGAACAAGCGGTCAGCGCGGGTGTGCGGCGGCTCTATGCTGAGCTCAACCTGAGTTAAGTCTCACTGGATTTGGCTTGAGTTTGAGCAGCATTGATGGCATCGAAATGTTGGGCAATGCCGGTGAGCGTTTTTTCCCAGACAGTTGCAAGTGTTCCAGTAAAATAGTAAATATTGACTTCCTTTGTATTCTTGACAAGCCACTTGTCTAGCATATATCCGAGGTTGACATCGGTGAGGGTGGCTCTAATGGCTGTGAGTATTCTCTCACTACGGACTGGGTCTACATCTTTCAGTTGACCGGAGAGGTCCGACTCAGATATATACTCCATGCCTAATATTTTTTTCGCTAAAGAAAGTTCCATATTAGATAGGTTTGCAGGAATATGACCGCCATAGGTTTCCTGCAAAGCCGCCCTAAATTTTTGATCAAATTGAAGGCTCTTATTGAGGCCCATCTCTTTTGAAATCTCAGCCAATTCTTTCAGTGTGGTGGCATGATTGCCTGGTTCGACTCTAGTACCCGATTTAGGAAAGGCAAATTCTGTGATGTATCGCTGGTACAGCTCATTGAGAGCATTGGCCACCAAGCTATGGACCGGAGAGAGCAGATCATCGAGACGACTTGTTTCACCACCTGCAGTAGTAGTTACACCTGACAAACTCTTTGGTAGTTTAAAATTAAAGTTTTCCGGTGCAAAACTATTCATTTCGGCGCCATTTTTGATCAGACTGAGCAGTGCATCTGTTGGTACTTTTTTGAGTTTTTCTTGTAGTTCTTCAACAAAGTCTTTAACATCGTCGTGATCTGATAAATCGATGGTGGGTTTAGCAAGTTCTGGTTGTGTCACTCTTGGATATTCAGTGTCTAGTTGTTTAACCATTTGACTCAATTCAACAAAGTGTTGTGAGGCTTCAGACACAGCTTTCTCAAGTCGTGCCCGTTCTGCTGGAGTGATTGGCGAGCTCGGCTCCAGTAGTTGTCGTGCCTGGTCCGTGAGTGAAGCCTGGCGCTGTTTGTCTTCTTCGATAGCTGCTTCATGGGCCTTCTTCACAAGTTGCTCTCTGGCAGACTCGTCATTTCGCAGTTTTCTCGGATCTTCGCCTAAATAGCGGTCAACATAGTCAATGCCGCCGACTTTGATTTGTTCAGCATCTGGAGTCACTGCTGGTGGATATTGTGGTGATTCATTTGGATTTGTCATAACTGACATCATACCACTGTGTGAGCAAAACTAGCATCTTGCTCTCAAAAACTGCTATAGTAGTACTGCGACTATGGAGTTACCAAATTTGTTTAACGCTCCGCCGGCTGATCGGTTGTTTATTGCCATCTTGATGGTCGACGGTTACGTGCAAGCAGCTCTTTGGAGAGCTCATGATCCCACCGTTCAAATTCTCAAAACTAGCCAACCCCAACATTTTACTGACGAAAAATCGGCTATCGTGGCGGTAGATCAAGTTTTGCAGGATCTGGGTGAACAATCTGAAGGAGTCCACGAGGTAGTTTTTGGTTTTGAATCAAGTTGGGTGGGTGCATCTGGTATCAAAGATGAGCAGAAACCGCTTTTGAAACGACTCACCAAAGAGTTGTCGCTCAAAGCGGTGGGCTTTGTGGTAGTGACTGAGGCGGTGCTCCAGCATCTACGTCGCCAAGATTCCCGACACACGAGTCTGGTAGTCCAAGTCAGTCCTCATGCTTTGACGGTGCACTGGGTGCACCTTGGAGATCTCAAAGGTGAAGTCACAGTGGGTAAATCGGATCAATTGGCAGCTGATGTGGTAGAAGCCTTGGCGCGACTTCCCAAATCAGCCGATGAATCTAAACCAATCTGGCCATCACACATTGAGTTAATTTCAGTAGGAGTAGAGAGTGAAGTTTTGCAAAGTGGAGAGCAACAACTGCAAGGTTTTGACTGGGTAGGGCAGCAAGGTTTCCTGCATGCTCCAACAGTCAAAATGCACAGCCCAGAAATGGCGCTCAACGCCGTGATCATGGAAGGTGGCCGAGCTGTGGCTGAGGCCCAAGGTTTACTTAAGAGCGTTCCCGAGACGGGTATGGAAGAACATGCTAACGTGGTCCCAGCTACTGAACTGGGTTTTTCACCGGTGGTAGTAGCTGAGCCCGAGATCCACCACCCAGAATTGGCTGTCGACCCACCAATTAACCCACCTCATCAACCAATTATGTCGCACCATATGCCACCTATGCACTCACCACATCTGAGCTCAGAAGAACCCGAATTAGCAGTCATCCCACCACATCGTAAAAATAGCTGGTGGCAACGTCACAAACCATTTATTTCATTGGGGGTGGGATTGGGAATCGTGACCCTCATACTGGTTGCGGTGGGAGCCTTGTGGTGGAGCATGTCAGCTCAAGTGACAGTCAAGCTCAAATCTAAGACCGTCAATCGAGATGTATTACTCACACTAGATCCAGAGGCTACTCAATCTGACCCAGCCGGCAGGATCTTGGCCGCCAAGGTAGTCAAACAGTCTGCAGATGGCAGTAAAGCTATCCCTACCACTGGAGTCAAACTGGTAGGTGATAAAGCCAAGGGTACCGTAGTTTTGATCAACAAAACCAGCTCAAATAAAAATTTTGCCGCTGGGACCAAACTAAAATCAGGTAAGTTTGAGTTTACTTTAGATAAAGAAGTCACCGTAGCCTCTGCCAGCGTGAGCCAACAAGGTAGCCTGAGTGAAACGAGGACCTATGGAAAAGCTGAAGTCATGGTGCAAGCCGCGGCGATTGGAACCGAGAGTAATCTTGGCAAAGATGCGGAGTTGATCGTGGCAGACTTTGCGACTTCGAGTTATGTAGCGACAGTCAAAGATGGACTGACTGGTGGTGCTAGCCGAGAAATCAGAGTAGTTTCAGAAAAAGATCGCCAAACTGTTCTTGAGAAGCTCAAAACCGAGTTACTAGCAAAATTAGCCGAACAACTCAAAACCCAAGCCGGAGCTGGAGAATACATCGTTCCCTCAGGGAAAATTGTGCTTGATAAGCAAACCTATGATGCAAAAGTGGGCGATGAAGTAGAGGCTCTGAATCTCGATGTCAAAGCCACTAGTGAAGGTCTCAAGTATCAAAAAAGTGATCTCTTGCCACTCGCCACCGCACTGCTCAGCGAACAGATTCCCGCGGGCTATGCTCTGAGCCAAGATCAACCACAATTACTGACTGATTCAAATAATTCTGCCAGCAGTGCTGCCCAAGTCCAACTCAAGGCAAACATCTCGGCACAGGCTCGACCACAAGTCGATGTCAAAGCTTGGATCCCTGAAATCGTATCACTGTCAAAGACAGAGGCCGAAGCCAAACTAAAGTCACATAGTGAAGTTGATCAAGTCACCATCAAGCTGTTACCCTCATGGTTAGAAAAAGTCTGGTCTACCTTACCAAGCCG
>CAYQZC010000079.1:3418-4948 GCA_964421945.1 uncultured Pseudomonadales bacterium | reverse complement strand
GTAAATCGCTTGCAGAACCATATATCAATAATTTTGAAATAGGTACTTTCGTTTATGGTCCTATGAAAATCAAACCTGGACATGTTTTCGTAATTGTCGACTCCAGAAACCCGCATATCTTTCATGAAATATCAGAATCAGACATCGTTGGAGAAATAAAAAAATAGGGAGGAACATTTGTTCCTCCCTGACATTTATTGACTTAAACCTAACTCAGCACATGTATCTGGGTATATGTTACATGTACTTTGCCTGGCATTATTAGGCAAATTAGCTGACCATATTGCCCACCACAAAGGAAATGTGTCTGTGGCTGTGCCTATATCATAATCCTCTTGTCTCACTTGAATATAATTTCCGCAGATATTCCCTTGGAAATTATATGACTTCAGCAGATCCCTTTGTGTGCGGTAGGTCACATAATTTAAATGTGCTGTATAGTGGCTACCAGAAAAATATCCCTCCGCTACCTCAATCACTCCTAAACCAGTATCAAGAACCACACCAGCTGCTCTGAAAGCATTCTCCAGGGCCTTTATTGCTGCAGTTTGACCTAGTTCTCGTAGATCGTTCTGATACCAAACCGTTGAGGCCAACTGTGCCAAGTAATCATTGACTAACATGTCTAAATCTTGCACCAAGATAGCGTAGTCTGTTCTCCTCACCCACCACCAACCTTCTTGTTCATGAACTGATGGCGGTGTCCATCCTGGCCCACAAACACTTGAGTTTGGAGTACTTCCACTCGCCACCTTCTCAATCCACATTTCACCACTCTGCCCTGTTGCCACATAGCCATTACAGGCACCGGTGACCTGGACAAAGTAGACTCCGTTATCTTGCCATGGTCCGGCAATGATCGTCAGGCGACTGCCATTGGTAATCCGGCTAATGACGTTATCTTGGCCTCGGTGGGCACTCGATTTGCAGAGGAGTGGATTGCTACTTGGTGAGTTGACCACTTGCACGTCATCTCCGACTCGAGCGTTGGTGTAGGGAATGCTACTGCCTGAGCTAGGAGCAGGATTACTGGGCTGTGGATTACTCGGAGCTGGATTGCTGGGTGCAGGATTAGACGAAGTATTTGCCTGTCGCTGCAACCAAGATTCACCTGATTGTCCATCAGCCACATATCCATTGCAGGCCCCACTGACTTGCCAGAAATATAAACCACCGTTTTGGTATGGGCCACTTAAAATAGTGACCACAGAACCATTGGTGATCCGGCTACTAACGTTGTGGGTACCTCGTTCGGCACTGCTTTTGCAAAGGAGTGGACTGTTAGAAGGTGAGTTAATCACCACGGCCTTGTCACCGACTCGAACATTGGAGTACGGGGACGAAGTACCACTTGAGCTGGGATTACTGCCACCACTTGGTGGATTGTTGCCACTGGCTGGCGGGTTGTTTCCCGATCCATTGTTTGGACTGCTCGGCTGCGGATTGCTAGGGGCCGGGTTACTCGGCGCTGGATTGTTGGGTGGCGAAGCCGGAGGCTGAGCCACATAGGCAGGACTGCTATTGCAGGTC
>CAYQZC010000079.1:0-3408 GCA_964421945.1 uncultured Pseudomonadales bacterium | reverse complement strand
ATTAAAATCAGCTAAACCGGGATAGGGATTTTGGCCTCCCGTTTGCCATTCACACAAGTTGTACATGTCGAGTGAGTCTTGGGCATTGAGCCTCTCACAGATACATGAATAGCCATTTCCGGGACAATATCCTCGGTCATAGCCTTGATTCATGCAGTAGGTATTGATGTCTGCTGGGACTGTCCCAGCTGGACGGGGAGAAGCGGCATTGACCCAGATGTTTTGACACACACTGGCAGCATTTCCCCAGCCGCCATCATGATCATCTCGGAGCAAATAGCAAATTTGAAGATTTCCGGCTGGAAACTCTTCTGTCTTGATCGTGGTAGTGACTTCGTTATTGCCAATCTCGGCCTTATCTTGACCGTTGACTTGGATTTTGGAAGTCCCACAGTTGCCTTTGCCATGGACAGTGAGCCAAGTACCTTGGCTGACCGTCCCATTGGGACTGATTTGCAAGTACTCGATCACCGAGTTCTCACAATTTGCATAGGTAGTGGGTACTGTTCCCAGTCCCACCATTACCACTACACTTAGAGCCACCAGGGCTCTCCATAACGTTACCAAAGCACACTCTCCTCGCGACACTTTGTCGCAATATTAAAGAACTGTTCAGTCGAAAGTGACCAAACTTTGAAGTGAAATATTATAAGACACAGGGCTTCCTTTTGGAAGCCCTGTTAACATTCAATTACTTTGCTAGAAAACCGCTACTTCCTCTCCCCAATCTCTGCGCGCAATTCGCCCAAGAATTCTTCCACCGATTTGACGATTTGTTGTTCGGCTCGATTACGAATGGTCAGCTGTTTCTGGTCTACTTCTTTATCACCGATCACCGCTACATAGGGCACTTTTTCCATCTTGGCATCACGGATTTTGGCTGGCAAACGCTCAGCTCGATCATCGACTTCCACTCGCACTCCGACTTGCATCAGTTGTCGTTGGACCGCCAGCGCATACTCCAAATGACGATCAGCAATCGGCAATAATTTCACTTGCACCGGAGCCAACCAAACTGGGAAAACTCCCGCGTAATGCTCGATCAAAAAGGCCATCACCCGCTCGATAGCGCCAATTGACGAACGATGGACCACAATCGGTTGTTCGCTCTCGCCTTTTTCGTTGATATACGAGAGCTCAAACCGCTTCGGCATCACAAAGTCGTACTGCACGGTAAAGGCAGTATCCTCTTTGCCGTTGACGTTTTTCATTTGAATATCGATCTTAGGACCATAAAAAGCGGCTTCACCCGGTGCTTCTACAAAGTGGGCGTGACGAGCCTCAAGTACGGTACGTAAAGTCGCTTCAGCCGAATCCCAAGCCTCATCATCTTTGAAGTATTTCTTTTCATCACTTCGGTCTCCAAGAGATAATCGATAGTGGTAGTTTTCTCCGGCTTTGAGCCCAAACACACGGGCAATTTCCTCGATCAGATCCAGCACTCCATTGATTTCCACTTCAGCTTGATCCTTGCGACAGACGATATGGGCATCTGCCAAACAAAAACTCCGCACCCGCAGCAAACCACTCAGCTCTCCCGATTGTTCATAGCGATAAAGCTTGGCCAGTTCGGCAAACCTGATCGGCAGTTCTTTATACGAGTGAGGCTTACTCAAGTACAACTCGAAGTGATGAGGACACGTCATCGGGCGCAACATATACTCGTCATCATCAATGGTGATGGGAGCGTACATCGAGTCTTTGTAGTATGGATAGTGCCCAGATTTTTTATACAAAGCTAAATTAGCGATATCTGGAGTGTAAACATGCTGGTATCCCCGTTTGAGTTCTTCATCGACGATATAGCGCTCAAGTTCTCGGCGGACGGCGGCACCTTTAGCGGTCCACAATGGTAAACCTTTACCTACCGTCTCTGAAAACACAAAAAGGTCTAGTTCTTTACCTAGTTTTTTGTGATCTCTCTGCTTTGCGTTTTCTTGTTGCTCTAAATAAGCGTCGAGTTCAGCCTGGGATGGAAAGGCCGTCCCATAAATCCGAGTCAACATGGCGTTTTTCTCACTCCCCTTCCAGTAGGCACCCGCCACCGACAACAGTTTGAAATACTTGAGCTCCTTGGCAGGATTGTCGATGTGACCACCTTTACAGAGATCCCAGTAAGCTCCTGATTTGTAGAAGCTCAATTTTTGCTTACCACCTTCAGAAAATTCTTCGATCAGTTGGTGTTTGTAGGGATTGTTTGGATACTCAGCCTTGGCATCGGCCTCTGAGAGCTCGTGTTTTTCGAAACTTGACCAAGACTTCACTAATTCATGCATCTTGGCCTCGATGGCGGGGAAATCTGCTTCTGAAATCGGTTGGGCAAACTCGAAATCAAAATAAAAGCCACTATCGATACTAGGCCCAATGGTCCGCTTGGTATCTGGCCAGAGTTCCATCACCGCCGCAGCTAATAAATGGGCCGCTGAGTGACGTAAGTGATCTAAATATTCAGGGTTTGACGATTTTGACATATGATTCTTTCTATTCTACTTCTTGTACTGTAATAAGTCATTAAAAAACCTCCCGGCTGGGGGAGGTTTTTGGTTACTTTCTCAAAGCCACCAAAACTACTCCCCTGCCGGGATGGTAGTTGTAGTGGTGGTGATCAACATAAAGTGTTTCATCACAGTAGGCTCAGTATACCATAGACTTTTGGCCGTGAGGCTAATTTTTGAGCTCTATCAGACGTCTCATCGAGTCATTTAGTACTCTACCATCCTTTTTTTGGATCAAAAATTGGTAGTTAGATGGGTTTTTTCGCACAGCAGCGATGGCTTTGAGTGCGATCCGACTGACAGACACGCCCAGTTTTTCCATAAATGACAATTGATCTACCACCTCTGCCAAAATCAAACTGACGGTGACGATATTAAGCTGTTCGAGTTTTACAAACTCTCGTTCTTCTAACCTTTTGAGGTACTCAGGCATCAGAGCTGTGAGTTTTTCGAGCGCTATGCTACACATCGCTGGCCTGACTCCACCAGGTGTCGCTTCAGCAGCGGCCCAAGCTGACATCAGACTTTGGATCAATTCAAGGCTGGGATCGGCTTCGCATTTTTTTAATAATCTCTGTAAATGTCTTTCATGATTCTGATGTTCTCGAGAAAATAACTCATCATACTGTCGTTGTAGCACTAGCTTAAGCTGTCTTTTCTGCTTGTCTGTGATGCCTCGTCCACTATTGACTAGGAAAATATCAGCGGCATCGGTCTCTAGCCAACAGAACCAGACGTGAAATGGCAAATGGCTGGTTTCGTCGATCAATCTGGTACTCGCAAAAAGTTCAGCAATCGGAGTCATCAAATCTTTGCGGTATTTAATCGCTTCTGAGAGTTTCAAGTACACCAAAACCACTGGATAGTCTTTATCTATGGCCTTGATCCCTTCCTTCTTCTTACTGGTTTTTTC
>CAYQZC010000078.1:1875-5014 GCA_964421945.1 uncultured Pseudomonadales bacterium | reverse complement strand
GGCATCTTCATACTTTGACCATGCAACGATTGATAGATGATCAATATGTGGGGACCTTTAGAGATAAACAAGTAATCGTCAAAAGTGCGACTTCTTCTGAAATTGTTTTTAGGCCACCGGTGTCTGTGGAAGTGCCTTACCTCGTCGATGATTTTTTGGCATGGATCAATAGTGCCGAAGCTCAGGGTGTACATCCGATTTTCCGAGCTGCGATCACCCATTATCAGCTGGTGTATATTCATCCATTCATCGAGGGTAACGGTAGGACTGCCCGGGGTATGGCCACACTAGTACTGTATACCAGTGAGTATGATTTCAAACGATTTTTCTCTCTAGAACAATATTTTGATGCTGATGTTGATCAGTACTATCAAGCTTTGCTTTCAGTCCAACAGAGTGAAAATCAAGATATGACGTATTGGCTAGAGTATTTCTGTTATGGTTTGGCCATCGAAATCGAAAAAATCAAAAATCAGGTTTTGAAATTATCAAAAGATCTAAAGCTCAAACAGCAACTTGGTGAACAAGTGGCGCTATCAGAGCGACAGATTATTTTGCTGGAGCTTTTGCACAATCAAGGTGAAATTACTTCGCAAGATGCCCAAATGGCTTTACCAAATGTATCGGTGGATACGATTTTGCGCGACCTCAAAGATCTGATTACTAAAAAAGTCATATCTAAAGATGGTGTCACCAAAGGGGTGCGTTACCGGTTGGTTGATTAATTCTCAGCTCCGCCCTTTTTTTACAACCCAATCAGCTTTATACTCGAACCCAGCTTATGACATTTTCCACCTTTAGCCAGTACTTACAAAAACTCGTTGGCGTCACCGGACGGCTTGAGATTACCAAAGTGTTAGCCGAACTATTTGATTCCTTAGCGGTCGATGAGGTCAAACCAGTTTGTTATTTGATCTTGGGCCAACTAAGGCCAGCCTATGAGGGTTTGGAGTTTCAGGTGGCGAGTAAGATGGTGATCAAAGCGATGGCGCGTGTCGGTGGTAGCTCGGATGATCAGCCAACTTTAGCCAGCAACTCATTGTTTGGAGAAGTAGATTACAGTCAGGCAGAGGACCAGATTGCCTCAGATTATAAAAAAATTGGTGATCTAGGTGATGTAGCCGCGACTGCTTTAGCCCATCAAAAAAATTCGACACTAAGTGTGTCCGAAGTCTATCAAAGATTGATTTCATTGGCCGAAGCTCATGGAGTCGGTTCTCAAGATCAAAAAATTCGCTTATTGGCCGACTTGCTGAGTGAGCTCGATGCGGTATCAGCCAAATTTGTGATCAGGATGATCATGGGTAAACTTCGGCTTGGTTTTTCGACTATGACCGTGATCGATGGTTTATCTTGGGCTCGCACCGGCGGTAAAGCCGATCGCGAAATGTTGGAAACAGCTTGGCAGAAACAAACAGATATCGGGCATTTGGCAGAAGTGTATTTGGCAGCTAAGTCGGACCAGGATCGCCAACGGGTCTTGTCACAATATACGGTGACGGTAGGAGTGCCGGTGGTCCCAGCTCTTTGTCAGCGTTTGGCCACGGCTGCCGAAGTTATCGCTAAAATGACAGAAGTTTTGGTAGAACCCAAATACGATGGGGTTCGGGTCCAAATTCACTTTCGTCGAGGCACACAAAACCAGCCCGCTTTACTTAGGACATTCACCCGGAGTTTAGAAGAAAGCACTGCCATGTTTCCTGAACTCCAACAGTTGGCAGATTACATCCAGTGTGATGAATGTATCCTAGATGGAGAAGCGATCGGCTATGATCCGACTACTGGCACCCTCAAAGCATTTCAAGAGACTATCACCCGCAAACGCAAGCATGATGTAGCCGAAACAGCTTCAGCAATTCCTTTGAGATTCTTCGTGTTTGATATTTTGACGAAGGATGGAGTCAGTCTTATTGATAAAAATATGCGAGATAGAAAAGATGAATTGAAGAATCTTTTCAAAGAAAATCGAACATTTGTTTTGACTCCTTACGAAATTGCATCTACACCCGAAGAGATTCAGCGATTACATGCCGAGGCTCTAGCAGAAGGTTTGGAAGGTGTGGTGATGAAACAGGCCGTCAGTCCCTACCAAAGTGGTCGCAAAGGTTGGGCTTGGGTGAAGATGAAAGAGGTAGAAGGCACCCGCGGGAAACTTTTGGATACCGTCGATGCTGTGGTGATGGGCTACTACGAAGGCCGGGGAAAACGGACTGAATTTGGACTGGGAGCTTTCTTAGTCGGAGTGCTCAATGAGAACCAAGAAATCGTGACTTTAGCCAAAATCGGAACTGGTCTCAGTGATGATCAGTTTCGGGAATTATTTCAGTTGCTAAAGCCTCACCAAACGACTGAGAAACCAGCTCCTTATCATGTTGCTAAACTCCTGATCCCTGACATGTGGGTCAAACCAAGTGTGGTGGTAGAAGTGGCGGCTGATGAACTGACAGTCTCACCCCAACACACGGCTGGTGTGGCACTGCGGTTTCCTCGTTTGATTCGTTTCCGTGGTGATAAAACTTGGCAGCAAGCGACGACACAATCAGAATTAAAAACGCTTATGCCGGTAGTGACTGACGAAAAATCTGAGACATCAAATCGATGATGGGCTGAGGACTGTTAACGATGGCATTATGATTGCCAGGGATTTGGTATCCCTTTGTCCGAGGATGTTGGCGCAAGAATTTTTTCTGAAAATAAGCTGGGACGATGAAGTCATTTTTTCCGTAAATATAATGGATATTTGGTTGATCTAAGACATCAAATGATCGGCACTTTGATCCAAACAAGGACATCCAGAAAAGGAAGTATTTTTTCAAGCCCATGTAGATGATGTCTGAATAAATTCTGGATGGTGAATAATCGAAACTGCCACGATGTTTGAGATGATCCTCAGGAGTTCGTTTTTTCCGATGGAGTTTGGCGGTCCGTGAGGCTTTCACCAAAACTTGAAACCACCAATCTCGTCGAATGGAAAATGGCGGTGATGAAATTGCTGGAGAAATCAAAATACTTTGGGTCGGCTCTGGCTTATTTTCAAAACAAAGATACTCACTGAGGACCAGCCCAAACAGACTTTGGCCAGCTAGGAAGAATGGTCGCTCTGCACATTGCTCACAGACTGCTTTAAGATCTTGTGC
Source organism: uncultured Pseudomonadales bacterium (assembly GCA_964421945.1). GTDB lineage: Bacteria > Patescibacteriota > Microgenomatia > UBA1400 > PJMF01 > BOKX01. The sequence continues at coordinate 1,877 of CAYQZC010000078.1, read as the reverse complement.
TA
>CAYQZC010000078.1:0-1865 GCA_964421945.1 uncultured Pseudomonadales bacterium | reverse complement strand
ACATTTATCAAGTTTTGACTACCAGTCGGAAACGTCACCCCGGACCAACCATGACCTCGCAAATCAAAGGTGATGCAACGAACTGGCACTTTTTTTTCGACCAACAGACCTTTGATCACCCAATGAAAAGCACTGGTATCACCAGTGAGGCCATGGATCAGCACCAGATCAAAAACTGGCTTGTCGACCACTTGGTGAGTCTCTACGTAGAGGGGTGCCCCGTCAAAACTACGAATTTTTTGAGAAGTGGTTTTGATAACGTCTGTCATAGCGATACTTTTAATCAAGCAAATCGGCTAGTTTATCTTGGATCTGATGAAGTTTGGTGGTGGGGACAGTTTTTAGTAAGGTCTGCAACTTATTGAGAAATCCGAGCGTGGCCGCAGAAGATGATCCTTCAACTGGTTGCGTGTAATAACTGCCACCTTGCATGGTGTAGTTGGTGAGGACATTAGCATTGTTGCGACCAAGCAAAGAGTTTATGTTGGCCTGAGCGAAAACTCTCACCATTTTTAGAGTGCCTTCTTTTTTGAACCTGCGCATCGAATAAATATAAGCGGGCTCTTTAAAAATCATGTAGGGATAGTGATGGCGTTTGATTTGAATAATATAGTCGTAGTCTTCAAATTGGGCTTGGTCATTGCGGAACTTGATGCGTTTGACCACTGTATGATGAGCTCCGATCAAAGCACCCACTGCAGTTGGCTTGTTGAGCATGGCGTAAGCGTGAAGGCCTAAATTATATGTTGTAGCAATCAAATTCTCATCGCGATTGCGATATGCAGTGGCGTCCATCCAAGTAGTAAAAGCTTTGACTTTGGGGTGTTTTTCGAGTTGATATTTGATGCCTAGCAAATAATATTTTGGTAGCCGGTTGTCGGCATCCATAAATAAAATCCACTCACCGGTAGCGTGAGATGCACCAATATTGCGTTGGGTGCTGACGTCAGATTGAGGGCAACTTATCACTTGGATGGCGATTTTTTTTTCAAAGCTTTTGGACTTAGCCACGGTTTGATCAGTGGATTGACCGTCAGCGATGATTACCTCAAATTGTGTGAAACTCTGTTGTTGAAGATCTTCCAACAATTTTGGTAGATACTTCGCCTCATTTAAGGTGGGAATAATGATCGAGAAAAAAGGTTTAGTGGTCATAGTGATTTCTTAAATATTTCTTTCAATAGTAAATGACTGGCGCGCAGTGAGGCGGCAAAAGTGTGAAGTGGAGTTTGGAAATTTTGTAAAATCAATGGATTTTGAATTACTTCATCTAGATACTTAGTAAGGTCTTGCCAGCGTTCGAGCACTTTTCCTAAACTGTATTGTTCGATAATTTCCAAGTTACCATCTTCTTGGCCCGAGATGTGTGTAGTAGCAATAAATGGGGTTTCGCAGGCTATTGATTCAAAAAGCGTGTTAGGACCAGCTTTTCCTATTACCAAATCAGCAGCTTGGAAATAGCGATGTGATTGGGTGGTATATGGAATAAGTTGTAAATATGGTTGGAGGGTGGCTGGGATTTGCGACCGCCATAATGTCAAGTAACGCCGGAGCAAAAGATTGTTTCCACACATTACTACTACCTGTACTCGTTCAGGATGATTGTTGATCAAGTATTTTGCCAATTTTGAAATGTTTGAATTACCGGCTGAGCCGCCAACGATGACGATAGTCGGGACGGAACTGCTCAGCTCCAGCTCAGTTTTAAGTTTGACTTTATTATCTGCTGGCTGAAACTCTGGTCGGACTAACCACCCGAGAATTTCAGTCCGAGCCTGGGGATTAAACTCATTGACGGTGATGGCTTGCTGAGCATCAAAGACACAGTTGATGGTGGGAGGATAGGCAATTTCCACAGGATGAGT
>CAYQZC010000077.1:0-5119 GCA_964421945.1 uncultured Pseudomonadales bacterium | reverse complement strand
AAGATCGTGGACCTGGCAAACAAAATTTCTCCAACAAAAGCTTTGGGTACTACTAATGCTCGGGTTCTGGCCAACAATTTCTATGTTTATTGTCGCCAAGCCATGTTGTCATTTGGTAAAAAATACTACAACGAGCAAGATCTTGATGGTTACAACCGCGGTTTATCGGAGTTCTTAAGAGCAATTCGAGATACTATTAAGAGTGCTGATACTACGTCGATTGAAATTCACCCCGATAACTTACCAGAGGCCTTCAGAAGGCGTTTTGGCTTGACTGATACAGAACTTGTGATGGACCCTGCTACAGGCCAACCTAAGCTAGACAATCAAGGTCAACCACAATATAAATATTCCAAAGTTTACATTAAAGACTATCTTTTAGCTCTGCTTCCAGAGAGCAGAGAAATTTCTGGGAAGGGTGGTGCTATTTTTTCAGCTACTAGAAAGAACATTGACAAAAAGGACGCTGATTTAATCATTGCCTCTGTCAGATACAACAAATTACTTGAGCATAATAACGTCGAACACCTAAACCATGCTCGAGGAGTGGTGCATAGTTATAGACAAACCGTACATCAATTTGTTGAAAACGCTTTATATGGAGGGCCAGTAAACAAATTGCTTGATCATCATCATCAATTTTCTCCAATGAGTGGTGAAGTCCGTACCACTGGTGCCGAATTTTATCGAGCACTTAGATTGCCTGAGATTACGGCTAAGGATAAAGGTCCAAAAGAATAGTCTTCCAGAGAAAAAAACACCCCTTACTTTGATAGAAGGGTTGAGGTTTTTTACCAGCAGACCCAAAAATATTTTAACTTGTTAACTTGATTGCAAAATCAAGGCTGTCATTGTACTATTCGCCCAAACGTCTACTGTTCTTTAACAAAGGAGATTGATCTCAGATGTCAACGTTATCGTCGTTCAGAGGATCTTGCCATCGATTGATTGATGCTGAAACCGAACTCTGCAAAATTCTGCCTGCTGCATGTCAAGTTGAAGCAACTAAAGAAGTGTTCCGTGACATGCAAGAGGAAGCACTCGGAAACTATCACGAACGAGCCCTGATGGCCTATTTAAATTGGCATGAGTGCTATGAAGAAGTCAGGACCTTTTGCAATAAGGATGGTTCCGGATGGGGTGAAGTAAAGAAGTACCCAGACATGATATTTCGTGGTTTTTATGAAGCTGTTGCCGACGAATATGATTTTAAATACAACACCTTCGTTGGCGTTATGGCAAGCTTAGGTATTTACACTATCTATGATGATCGAGACTGTTGGAAAGGTCAAAAAGATGGGCACAAACCAAGCTATAATAGGCATAAGGCTGAGGCTAGTATTGCAAGCCAGATTGAAAAACCGTACATACTTCCAAACACAGAAATGGGGAAATTTTTTATCACTGTTTTGGATCTAACAGCGCAAACCATTGGGGTCAACAAACCATACAGTGAGACAGCTGGTACTATTTGGCCTCAATTGCAAAACTGGCACGTGATCGCAAATTCCGAATATGCTAAGAACTTGGTTGCTAACCCAATGAAATTGTTTGATGGCACAAAATATGTTGCCTTTCAAGCTAAGTTTGCACAGTGGATGAGTGAAACTCGTGTTTACTGGTTCTACCTACTTCATGACCAGATACAGCAAGCAGGCTTTCAGGCAAATAGTGATAGGGAAGCTGGGGAGCAAGATACACGGCCAAATGTAGCGATACTTTATCCAACACCACAACCATCCCAACCCAAGAAACCTCGATCTTGGTGGCTACGATGGTGAAAGCTCAAAACCCCAATTATGTTGGGGTTTTTTTCCAGAAAGAAGTATTCAGATGTTTATCTAATGCCCAGCTTCTTTTTTCTTTTCACCACCTTTTTCTGGTTTGACTTGTTTATCTCCAGTTAGGCCACCAAAGCGACGAGCAAAGTTTTGGGCAGTAGAAACAGCAGCTCTTCGGCTACTGACTTCAGGTTGTCCAAGTTTCCGTCTACGGTAGGCGGCGTCAGCAGCTCCATATACACCACCTGCAGTAGCAGGAGCTGTCATAGCAACTTTGCGTGCAATGTTTGCACCGCCTAATCCACCCATCCAGCTGGTCAACGGTGACTTAGCCAAATTGGTAGCGGCGATACCAGGAATCAGATCGGCGTTGCCAGTCCAGCCAGCATTGAGCGCTTTCTTGACATCCTGACCAAATTGCTCGAAGACGCCACCACTGGCCCCGGCAGCTTTTTTGTACTGCTGGACCACTTCGGTAGCGATCATGGTCATCCCGACCCACAGTAAAACTGCAAGTGCTCCGCCAGTACCTTGACCGATCAAGAATGGTGGCAAGAAACCACCTTCGTTGACGCCGATGGTCTGGGAAAGTTTGTTTTGAACGATGAAAATAATCAAAGTGACTGGAAAGACACCCAGGTTTGCAGCGAGTGATTTTACCCACTTACTAAAATTGTTGCGACCAGGTAAAGCGCCTAGCATCAATAAAAGTGGCGATAATGTCACACTCAGAATGATGGTGATGTAGGTCTTCAAAAGTTCGAAGAAGAGGCGAAAGACCCCGATCGTGATCGCGACAGAAACCACCACTGCGAAGGTCAGGCCACTGAGCATGGCTAAGCCATCTGCCAATGTGCCGCTGACATCATTGAGGGCGCCGCCTTCACCGGTAGAAAATAAGGCTGAAACAAATTCTTTGACCGCGTCATATGAAGTATTAGCACTGTTGCCCAAGATACTGGCACCAATCTGGAAAATGTTTTTGGTAATAAAATCGCTGTCGGAACCAAAAAAGCCTACCAGTAAATACATGAAAATATACATCAGGTCGATCAGTAGTCCGGCGATGGCATACGAGAAGGTGACTGCCAAAAGTGACACGATAATATGTGGAATGGCTTGCTGGGCGGTGACCGCAGCTTGCCCGACTTTTTGGCGGAACATGATCATGAAGCCGGTGATGATAAAAATAATCACAAAGAAGAAATAGGCGATGTTACGGAAAGCTCTCCAGGTACTCAGGATGGGATTGAGAGCAGCAAATCCGATACCTTGAGCGTAAGCTGGGGTAGCAATGTTCATCGAATCCATCAAGTCAGCCACATAACGCTGAGTGGTGGCTGGGGGCTCACCATACATCATGGCGATGCTTTTTCCCATCGAACCGATCAGACTTGGACTGTAGGTGATAGTGCGGTCTCCACCAACCATAGCAACGCTTATGGGTTTGCCAGTGAGTAAATTTTGGACGATGGAAACTTGAGTCAGTTCCATGGAATCAGAGACATAACACTCTTGGGTGGGATTGCCGGTCTCGATACAGTAGACTTGAGCATCAACAGTTTGTTCGATTTCATTGACACTTCGCAAGGCGTCAAGTACACCGGCACCGGCACCGGCTGCCTGAGCAGAACGAGCCAGATCAAAACCAAGGCCGAGTCCCAAGATCAAGAAACCAAAGATGAAATACCACTTCAACGCTTTAGGCATGTAAGGTGTATTTTACCAAATAAAGCATGATGTGTAGAGGTGAAAACTCGATGTGTACGAGCTAAGTCTTGATTATATGCCTCAGAGTGTGTCACACTGGAAAATACTTATGCTATCTGGAGATCAATCTACCCAGTTACAAGATATTATCGGTCAAGCCCAGACTGTATTGGTTTTTTTGGGATCGCGCCCAACTTATGACAGTGTCGCCAGTGCGGTGAGTTTGGCACAAGTTTTGCAGCAGCAAGGCAAAAATGTGCAGGTTGTAGCCCCGTTGTCCCTTCAGATCGAGACTGATGGCATTTTGGGCTCGGAACAGATTACCACTGAACTGGGAAATCGTGATTTGCAAGTGAGTTTTCCCTATACACCTGAGCAAGTCGACAAAGTCAGCTATCATGTCGATGAAGAACGCCAGACATTTAGCTTGGTGATAAAACCTCAGGCCGGTGTCAAACCACTCGATAGTACCTTAGTGACCATGAGTTATGCCGGGGCAGAAGCCGATTTAGTGATGTTTGTGGGAGTCAATGAGCTCGAAGATCTTGAGCCGTTTTCACTCGAGTATCCAGAATTATTTGAGTCGACCAGTAGTATCAGTTTTCACACCTATGAAACAGACATTGGTAACATCAAAATTAATTCGAGCGCTGCCAGTTGTCTGAGTGAAAAAATGACTGAAGTACTCAAAACTTTGGGCTGGGAAGTATCCAGCGATAGTGCCACCAATTTATTGGCGGCGATTGAACGTCAGACTGATGGTTTTCGCTCTTTAGCAACTACCGCTGAGACATTTGAGGCGGTAGCATTTTTACTCAGAGCAGGTGCCCGTCGGATCAAACGAGCTCCTAAGTCGACAGAAAATGTGGGAGCCCAACCAGATACTTCATCCAAACCAGCCAAAAAACCCAAAGCCAATCCTCCCAAACAACTGGCGGCGACAGACCCCAAACCTGGAGATCTCGGTTTCACACCTAGTCAATTGAAGTAAACTTTTTCCAGAAGAATACTTATTCGCAAGTGCCACCCTGATAGGTGCCGTCACTGAGGATACTCATGATCTTGTTAAGATTTTTGTTTTTAGCGCCATTGACGTAACCATACTTCCGCAAGGCGGCGTCATCACTTAGGCTATCACGAGTTTTGTAGTTATTGAGGGTAGTGATGAGACAAGTCAATTTATTTTCGATGGTGTCATCTTTCCATGGAGCACAACCAAAATGGGGGCCAGTTTGGTTAGCGTCTCGACTGAATAGACCACCGGTTTCATTAAGGGCGATAGCGATGGCGAGGTAGGGATTGATGTCACTCTCAGCCAGGACTCGATCGAGCACATAGTCGTAGCAGGGTTTGGTGCCACCACATGTGCCCCATAAATGTTGGTACTGTTTGCTCTCAGGTTTGACACCAAAATACGGTGCCCAGCCAGCGAAGCTGCTACTAGGATCCTGTTGGAGTGGGAGGGTTTTTCGCAGCGCCGCGGCATACTCATTTCTCAGATCTCCATCGGTCCAGACATCAATACAAGCACCTCCGACGTTTTCATTATCATCAGAATCGCCGGCACCTTCATCATTGCCACCACAGCGACCAAGGAGGAAGTCTTCGGTCGTTTCGCAAGAGTTAAT
>CAYQZC010000076.1:0-5217 GCA_964421945.1 uncultured Pseudomonadales bacterium | reverse complement strand
CGTAACAAGGTATCCGTACTGGAAGGTGCGGATGGATCACCTCCTTTCTAAGGAGAATGGGTAGTAGAAATCACGCCTACTATTTTCCCTTCTTGGGTAACCAAGATGAAAACCTAAGTCCCAAGACCATCATATCTGGGCCGGCTTCTACCGCCATGTTTGCGTCAGATGAAAATGACTCCAGAAAAACCCACCACCCGGTGGGTTTTTTGGTTTGGAAATGGCTCCCGTTCCAAGTTACCTCTCCCATCCCAAAATACTTGAGAAATTAAATACTATAGGCTATAATCAACCAAGTTCGTTTAAAAAGTTCAAAGGAGGGTCGCATGACCCTAGATCACCTGATCGCTTGGATATTTTGCTTTGTAATAAGCTTGGTATCGGGACTGATCCTGACTACCACGAGCCGACCGGGTCGGAAGGCCCCAATGTCGCCGCTTTTCGCCGTGGGAATTGGCCTCATCGTCACTTTGCTGACAACAACCATCATTTTTCTGCTAGGCTTAACTGGCATGGCAGATGATTTCCAGATCGAGTTCGTAGTCGCAATTTTGGCCTGTTCATTGGGGACACTTGTGGCTGGCATCATAAACGTGCCGTTGACTCGCTGCTAAAACCCTCCCCACCTCGAACCCTCAGATCTGAAAATCTGAGGGTTTTTTTATTCTCCATCTGGAGCAACCGGCGCCAACGAAAGGCTGTTTTTAGACTTGAAAAACTAGAGAAAATGTCCTATAATATAGGGGTTGTTTAAAAAATCGCTCCATATTCCATGAAAGGAATGTCACAGTGAAGAACTGGACGAAGATTTTTGAGAATTGGGTGAGTGTGTTCGCCAGCTGGTGGAACGATTCACCAGAGATTCAAGTTGGGCTTGTCGGCGGCTATAATCAGCCGATCAGCTTCTTTCGCAGAGGAGGCCGTTATTACCTCCAGACAAACGGCTCAAGCATTTCATTTAATGCTCCCGCTTTCCTTGCCATATATCATGTGGCTCGGATTGACATCACCAGTTCGCTTAAAAGCATACTCGCTGGCCTGCAGGAGAGTCAAAAAGACTCAAGCTGTGCCTTTGGCTTCATGGCAGACGACGGCCAATTCAAGATTACTGGCTCCTTCCGACAACGCGGCTATAGGTCAGAAACCTTAACAGCTATGACGATCACCATAACTGCAAATGGTGATCAAATCAACATCATCAGCACGTTGACCGCGGAAGAGGTTACTCTGCTCGAAAAGTATCTCGAGACAGAAAGCAAACGCCGGACTGTGTCCATCTAATTTTTAGCCGCTTGGCCTTTGGCCAGGCGGCTTTTCATTTTTTCAGGCTTACTTGAGCCATTTTGCTTGATTTTTGGGCAATAATGTCCTATAATACATTGTTGGTTTGAAAAGTGAATAAGCGCCCTTGGCGCGAGGAGTAAAGCCGTGAAAAACGGACTTAAAACTTTTGAGGAACTCGTGATAATCCACGCTGAGAACCAGCCATTCTGGCGCTCAGCTAATGGGAATCTGATCATCCTCACTGGGGATGATGGGTTCATTTTTGTGGTTGAAAAAGCCTTTCTAGCCTTCGAATTGGCAAACTACACGACTTTTTGTCGTCAAGTGCAAATGATTAACAATCATTACACAGGCTTCAAAGCCGAAGTTTGCGATGGCGTAGAATTCCAGTTCATCTGGGATGAAAATAGCCAGCAATTTTCTTTCGAGGTGAAAACCTCTGAAGGGGATAGCTACAATTCGGTTTTGACCCCCAGCGACATTAGTGCGCTGGCCCAGAAGTTTGAATTCGAAGTCGAGCGGCCTCGCCAACAATGGTCCGATGCCGAAATCGTGGCCTACACTCGGGCCACTGATTGGGATCGCATCTCGACCGGTGGCAGCGGTTTCGACTTCGTCACCGGCGTTTTGACAGGCGAAAGCGATTAAAACGTCAACCAATAGCAACCTCGGGTTGCGCCTACCTCAAAAGGGTAGGTTTTTTTTGCCATTTTTCATCTGGTATAATGTTATCCTATAGTTCGCTCGTTAATTTTCTGGGGTAAAGAGGAAAGGAGACCTCGATGAAACCAATCAACCGCTTTTGGGCAGTGTGTATTGACACCGGTGTCTTGGCGGCATTTGCGCTGCTGACCTGGAGTCACAACATCAGTTGGTGGCAAAAAACCTTTGGAGTTACCATCCCAATTGGGGTGGAGCTACTCACTGTCTTGATCACGGTTTTTTTGTTTTTCTTTTGCATTATCCGGTACCTTTGGGTCCTCTATGGATTTCTAGCGTACCGAAGGAATCCCTATTTTCGCGCTCGATAATCACACGGGAGAATCATCATGTTTGTTAGCGCGTTTAAAAACCATGTTCTAGACTTCCTGATTTGCACATTTTTTCTGATCGTCTGTCTCTGGGTTTTGGTTGATCTGAAAGTCGAAATCAACCACAATGGCCCGGCTGAGGCGTTCATAATTTTCTTTCTGATTTTAGTCGGCGCAGCAGTCAGTGCCGCTGGAATCGGGATCAGTCTCTACGGGACCTATTATGATTATCAGGAGGAAAAAACCTACCAAAGCCCCTACTTCAAAAATTGACCAACTATGGTCTGCCCCTTACCTAAAGGGGCTTTTTTTTGGGTTTTAGCCTGGAAAGTCGTGTTTCCAAGGAGGGCCAGAGACTTGCTTTTTCGCGTATTATAGGATATAATAAACTTAGTTTAATGGCCCAAATTCTGGCACTGCGCCAGAGGAGAATAGAATGGGTAAGATTTTTAAAAACGCATGGTTGGTGGCGATAATCGCTGCCGTCCTTGGCTCCGTATTGATGTACGGAGGACTGTTTGTTTTTTCCGGGATTATCGCCGGCATCGTCACCTTTGTTGGTGGCATCGGTGTCACGGTTTTCCTGTTTGTGGCATTTAGAGCTTGGGTCGGTGATCCGATCGGCCTCTAAACTACTTCCACCCCCTGTTCATCACTATGACCAGGGGGTTTCCGTTTTCATAGGAATTAGGTACATTCCAAGCTTATAATTTGACTATCCAATGGTTATGGGATAAAATTCTCTCTGCTTCGCCCTCAACAGTTCCGGTAACAAACCGGAGGTACATTCAAATGAAAAAGAAGTATCTGGATATTTTCCTCACTTGGCTGGTTCTGACACTGATAGGGGTCGGACTCGTCTATCTGGGATACCGAACCAGAGACGATTTGAGTGAAGTTTTTCTCGCTTTTGGAGCCTTCATGATGGCAGGTGCCCTGGGCACCGTTTATTACGAAGTTATGAAGGCGGTTGAAAAAAACCTCAAATCAAATTCATAACCAATATGCCCACCCTAAATCAAGGTGGGCTTCTTTTTGACTTTTTTCTATAGTTATCCTATAATAAACCGTTCTTTCGTATACTAACAAGGAGATATTCCTTTGGAAACCATAAGTCTCAATGTGCCCCTAAGCAATAGTCAGCTGTTTCGCTGGGTTTTGTCCCAAGCGCCGCAACTGGGATTGCCGGAACACTTCGATTTCGCACTCGGCATCAGCAATATCCAACCGGGCACCCAATGCCAGACACTTGTACTCGGGAGCGACTACTTGATCGTCGCCCGGTACAATGCTGGTCGGCTCGGCTACACGACTCAGACATTCACGTTCCCATGGACACGTGACTTGTCAGATGCTTTGCTTTTGCAGTTTGACCGGGCAGACTACAACCCCGGCAGCCACAAAAAATATAGCGTCGACGTCATGATTGATGACGCCCCCTATATCTTCAAGGGCTACTTCCAAGTCGCCGCCGCAGACCTCGGCTACTGGGTGTTTGGTGTCGATGACGCCAGCTTCACCTTTGTCTTGGATCAAGAAGATATGAGCAAACTCCGAGAATTCTTGGTAAAAAACAAGCACCTCGGTTGATCGATCATAGCGTCTTGGTCATCCCAACCCACTTTCATATTGAAGGTGGGTTTTCTTTTATCTGTAAGGTTTTTTGACTGGCAGAGCTTTAACATCTCTGCTAATTTGAGTCTTCACAAGCAGCACCTACCTCGGTAAAATTAAACTACTTTTAAGGAGGACTCTATGAACCTCAATAACTTCACCACCAAAGCTGCCGAAGCCATCCAAGGCGCCATGCAGCTGGCTGGTCAACTCAAACATAGTGAACTTACACCTTGGCATCTTTTACTGGTTTTGCTGGAACAGCCAGATGGTATCGTGCCGGTACTACTTCAGAAACTAGAGAAAAATCCCAGCCAAATTGCCACTCAAGTCAAAACAAAACTTTCACAATTACCAACGATGACCGGGCAAACACAAGCCATAGTTTCCTCAGAGCTACGCCAAGTTTTCGACCAAGCCGAATCGGAAGCTGGTCAACTGCGCGATGAGTATTTGAGCACCGAACATTTGTTTTTGGGTCTTTTGAAAATCACGGAGGTCAAAAAAGTATTGGAAGTCGAACGCGACTCAGTTTTGAGTGCTCTGCAAGGGATTCGAGGCCATCAACGGGTTACCGATCCTGATCCAGAAGGGAAATATCAAGCTCTAGAAAAATACGCCCAAGACCTGACAGCGCAAGCTCGCAAAGGCAAAATCGATCCTGTGGTCGGGCGAGATGAAGAGATCCGCCGAGTGACTCAGATTTTGTCGCGCCGCACTAAGAATAATCCAGTGCTGGTAGGGGAACCCGGAACCGGGAAAACCGCAATTGTAGAGGGCTTGGCCCGCAAAATAATCGAAGGTGACGTCCCCGATGCCCTGAAAAATCGCCGAGTGGTAGCCCTTGATATGGGGGCCTTGATCGCAGGGGCTAAATATCGGGGTGAATTTGAGGATCGGCTCAAAGCTGTGATCAAGGAAGTCGAAAGTACTGATGGGGAAGTGATTTTGTTTATTGATGAGTTGCATACGATTGTGGGCGCGGGCGCCCAAGAAGGTTCCACTGACGCTGGGAACTTGCTCAAGCCCGCGCTCGCCCGGGGTCAGCTCCGGACTATCGGAGCCACTACCCTCAAAGAGTATCGGAAATATATTGAAAAGGACGCGGCGCTGGAGCGCCGCTTCCAGCCCGTCATGGTCGAAGAACCATCGGTGGATGATGCTGTTTCCATTCTTCGCGGCATTAAAGAAAAGTATGAAACACATCACGGGGTCCGGATCCGTGATAATGCCATTATCGCGGCAGTTCAGCTTTCTGATCGCTACATTGCAGATCGATTTTTGCCTG
>CAYQZC010000075.1:0-5226 GCA_964421945.1 uncultured Pseudomonadales bacterium | reverse complement strand
TCATCATATAAAATCCGAGAACTGGCCTCGAGTAGTAATGGATTAGACATGCACGACCTCCGCAACTTGATCAAATTGGTTGAGTATTCCGATTTGGTGCATACTTTCTCGGTACGCAGCCATATCATCAAAAAAACGAGGATATAAAAGTCCTTTGGTGGTGGCAGTGGGTTTCAGTCGCTTGAGATCTTCCAGCGCAATCCGGCCAAGATACAGATCATGAGGATCATGATCAGGGTCTTTGAGCCAATTCCAGATCTGTAAATATCCTTCAAGATAGCAAATATCTTTGGTCTGGCCACCGGGTTGTGAAGTGTCGGTAAGACCTCTCTTGGCACGAACAGTATGGAGCCAAGCCATGGTGTCACTCACCCAATATGATTTGAGCAAGCTAACCGTTTCGGCAAATGAATATCGCTGGCTCAACCACGTCGCCAAGTAGGTCCTAAAGGTTTTGCGCATATAGCGATGGGTGAATAAATGACTGTGTGATCCAGCTAATCCTTCTTCGGTCCGGCGAAAATGATCAGGCACATCGCTGACTTTTTCCCAAGTTTGCAGAGCATGATTATGGATACGCAAGTAATGGGTCTCGAGTTCGTGACGAATGACGCCGGCGAGTTGTTCTTCGTTATAGGTAATGGGGATCTTAAACTCAACCAAAGCACGAGTGATCCGACATTGGGTTATCAAATTGGGATTAAATTCGAGCCGGACAGGACTTGAGAGCTGGTAGTAAGAATTAAACTCATCAATCTTAGCTTGGACGGCTTGGGTGGAAACCCATTGTTTTTTGGTTTTAGGGCCGGCCTGCTTTTTTACCACTTCCAACATGTGTTGGCAGTACTCAGCAAGTTCAGTTTTTGGAATTCCCCACTGAGTCAGATTGCTTTCACTCAAATCTCGGGCATACCTAAACTGGGGATTGTAGGTGGGGTCTGCAAAAAACTTGGTGCGTTCCTCAGCCAAGTTTAGCGGGGTCAAATCTTCGATCAATCCCATTATGTGGTATCTCCAACTAGGAAACCTGATAAATCATTGCGACCGAGTTCAATTTTATGTTTGCCTTTGTTGAGAGATTTGGAAACCACCATACTGGTGACGCGTTTTTGGCCTTTGAGTCGGAAACTGACTTGGACCACTGGGGCTCTACCCTCTTCTTTTTCACTTTGATACCAGAGGAAATCATCAAAATCGATCAGACCCAGTTTTTTGGCAAGATCAGTGGAGATGGCACTGCGGAAGCGACCGGTATTGAGTAAGGCATCCACATCTTCTTTGGCTTGTTTATCGCCGTAGACCACCACATCTTCAAATGGAGACACTATCGTCAAGCCATCTTCGGCTTTGATTTTATCGGAAAATTTTTCGGCAAAAAGTGCTTGGCCAATCCGGACGCCATGATCGGGATTAAGGACGTTTAAGTCCTGGACACGTTCGAGGCGCCGGCGCAAGCCGGCGCGATTGGCAATCTGGATCGACAAACCAGGGTTGGCATTGAGCTCGACTACCATCGGACCTTTTTCTTCGTGAATAAACAAATCAATGGCACAGTACATCAGGCCGGCGGCATCAGCAGTCTGCACCGCGATGGAGAGTGCTTCTTTCCAGTGAGGAATCCGCATACCACTTAGTTTTTTCTTACTGCCAGGCAAAAATTGGATAGGTGTGCCTTTACCGATGATGGCATGTGTCGTAATTCCGGTGGCCATATCGATGCCCACTCCGATCGCACCCTGATCCAAGTTGGCACGTCCGCCAGATTGTTCAGTAGGAATCCTGATATATGACATGATCGGGACGTGGTTAAAAACGATAACGCGGATATCTGGAGTACCTTTGGTGGTGTACTTGTAAAAAGTACCATGAATAGGGACCCGTTCTTCGATGATGACGTGATGGTTGACGCCATAGGTACTATATTGACCTTCTAGAATATCAAAACAGTGAAGTTTGATTTCATCAAGACTCCATGATTTGCCCAAGGTATCAATCCAATGTTCTTTATCAGCTTGTTGTTTGCGGAAAATCAAAACGCCTTTACCGGCATTGCCGTTGGTGGGTTTGATGACGAAGTTTTTTTCCATGTTAGCCCAGTCAAATTGGTTGACATCTTCATAACTGGTGAGGACCGCATAAATTTTGGCGGTGGGAATATTCTTATTTTCGAGCAGGACTTTGGTAGCGTACTTGGAGGCACAAAAAGACCTAGCAGTAGCTGAATTGAGCTTGCCGTACACTAGTTGGCGGGCATTCATACCCAAGATATCGCGTGCTTTTGGCATAGTGGCTTATTCATCAATAATTGATTTAAATCGCACCCACTCCAATAGACGTAGACCAGTGTAACGTCCGACGATCATATTAATGGCCGCTACTACCAATAAGGTCAATTCTGGTTGCAAAATCACTGCTCGTTGGACAAAGTCAGAACCGATCAGGAGTGAACAAAAGATGGCGGTGATCAAGGTTTCGATGGTGAGTTGGATGGCAGCTGATTGACTACTCATCAATTGAGATTCCATGAAATTTTCTGTCAGAAGAATAATAATCAAAATCGGAAAGATATTTAATCCAGCCAAAATGTTAAGTGGCAGATAAGCTGCTCCGATCAAGGTCAACAGTACGACCACTGATACTCCCCAAAGTAACATGGCAGTCCGAGGTAGATAGTGTAAATTTAAGCGCTTGATGACTTTTCGAGCTAAAGTGGCCGCAGCCAAGGTGACTAAAAATAACAAAATGCCGTTGGCTACCCCAGTTGACACGAAAGCTACTGACAGGACTGCGGGGGTATAAATACCAAAGCCCTTCATACCGATGACATGACGAGAAAATGAGATAAGCGAAGCGATCACTGGAAACAAAAGCACCAACACCACGATGTTAGCTGGTAAAGCTCGATCTATAGCTTTTCGGATGGCATGCTGCAGAAAATTATGCCAGCTCAAAGGGCCGATCGGATTTTGATCAAGCCAGGCTGCTAATTTACTTTTTTGAGGTTCCGAAATTTGAGTGATGTCTTTATCTTGACGTTCTTGGATGATTTGCTCGAGTTGAGCAGAAGCTGAAGCTACTAGGCCCGAACCGGTGGCTTCACCGCTGGGGGTGGCCAGCAGCGCGCTTTCACTCGCTAAACTGTTGGGACTGGGGCTGACAGCTAAAACCTGTGAAGGTCGTGTCAGGAGAGCTAGACAGCTCAACAAAGTGATAGCTAAGGCAATCCAGGTAGCACGCATGTAGGTATTATACTACTTTTGGCTTTTGAACTGAGTTTACAAAACGAAACCTACCAACGACTGGGTAATGCTGATCAAGAATGATGCAAACAGCAGTGAAAAGAATTGGTTGAGGTTGACACCCAGTACTGTCATTTCACTAATGGTGAAACCTGGGACCAGATACATGGCCAGCCATAAAATCAAAACATTGAGCACCAGCGAAAAGAACCCCAGCGTCACGATATTTATCGGCAGAAACAAAATTCCCAAGATCGGGCGGACGATTTTTTGGAGAATCGTCAAAACTAAACCTGAAAGTAGTAACGTCGTCCAATTGGCATAATCGATAGTTGGCAACAGCCAGGCCAAAATCGCGATCGTCACGGTGGTGGAAATAATTGGTTTGAGAAGATTTAGTGTCATAGCAAACCTCACTTGGTATCAGTATACCATTACTCGAACATGCCTTTTAATCTTCGGTTAGTGTGCTGGCGTTTGGAAAAACGATGGGCTTCATCGCGAGTTTGTTGGATGAGGTTGAGGCCAGGATGATTTTCTGGCAGTTTCAAAATATGGTACCGCGGAATGGTTTTTAAATCATATTCCTTGAGTGACTTTCGCTGACGCTCACCCATGACAGATTTTACCTCTGGTCCAGGAATAATTAACCGATCAGGATCTTTGGCGATGCTGATGACCGGATTTGACCACTGCCAGACTTTGAGAGCAGAGCGCAACTGGCCTTTACCTCCATCAATCACCACAAGATCTGGTTTTCCCCACTCAGGATGCTGTTGTCGGCGCAGGAGTGCTTCTTGTAACATGGCAAAATCATTGGGAGTATCCAGACCTCGAATGTTAAAGATCCGGTACTCATCATGGTCCATCTGGCCATCGATACAGGTTACCATCGAGACCGCGGCTAACGTTCCACTGATATTACTGACATCATACGTTTCGATCCGATGGAGTGGATAATTGGGTGGCAAACTCAAGTAAGAAGCCAGCATTTTTTGAAGGTACACTACCCCTTCCTCTGCCATGGTGGCTTTCAAATGTGGCAGTGTCAGATCTGGCCTGAGTGAATAGGTACGCTGCGTGACTGCTGTGATGGTGGCGACTCGATCTCGCAGCACACTTGCAGTTTCATAGGCTTCGGTCTCGGAGGCTTGGCGCATTTCCGCAGTCAAGTTGCGGAGGACATCTTTTTTCTTGCCTTTCAAAAACAATAACAACTGTTCGATAGTGGCCTGGTATTCTTCCGGCGAAACCTTGCCAATACAGGCTCCGGGACATTGGCCGAGGTGATAGTAAAAACAGGGTCGAGTCAGCGGCTTTTCTGGTGTGGCCCCTTCATTACACCAAGGGAAAATTTTTCGAGCGATACCCAACACTTCTTTGACTTTGTAAGCACTTGGAAAGGGTCCGAGCAAGGTACCACCAAGACTACGTCCTTCGATTTCTTTTTTCCGCCGCGTCAAAACCCGGGGAAATGCCTCGTCAGTGATGTGGATGTAGAGGGGAGTTTTATCGTCTTTGAGTAAAATATTGTAAGGTGGGCGGTGAGTATTGATAAGCTCTGCCTCGACTAACAGGGCTTCGAGCTCACTATCAAGGACTTGCCACTTCACTTGATGGGCAATGCCTACCATTTGTTTGATCCGGGGGTTAAGTTGGGCAAACTGTCGATAACTGGAAACACGATTCTTGAGATTTTTAGCTTTACCTACGTAAAGGACTTGGTTAGCGCCGTCGAGATACCAGTAGACCCCCGGCTGTGAGGGCAACTCCCGCACTACCGATGGCCAGTCCAATGAGAAAGGCTGGACTTGAGAAGTAGCTGGCGTAGATGGGTCCGAGTTGAACATAGACGGTATCGGTGACAGTTTCTTCAAAACTGTCTGCTAGCATTGTAACCTGAAGACTGGTTTTCGTGGGCCAGAGTTGATGTTGATCGAAAGCCTCGATCGGGACTCTGACCGTCTGGAACGGCAAGATGGTGGTG
>CAYQZC010000074.1:0-5248 GCA_964421945.1 uncultured Pseudomonadales bacterium | reverse complement strand
TCACCATGACCAGAAAAAATCTGGGTGGCCGCTGGAAGTCGATGGATTTTCGCCAGTGAAGTACTTAATTTCAATGGGCTCGAGTAGCTGAAATCTGTTCGACCGACGCCATTTCTAAAAACTGTGTCCCCAGAAAAGAGCACCCCTTCTTCGGCATGATACAAACCGATACTTCCGGGAGTATGTCCAGGTAATTCTAAAACTTTGAAAGTCAGGGCTCCTACCGATAGCTCCGGCTTTGGGTATGGCAACGTTGCTTGGGGAACGGGATCTACTGTTTTGTGGAGCCAATGCAGTGCGCTTGATTGAGCTTTTTGGAGCAAAAAACTATCTTTAGGATGCAGGTAGATGGGGGCAGTGGGAAAGTTAAGATGAAGCTCGAGCAGCCCGAGTACATGGTCAAAGTGGCCATGGGTGAGAGCGATAGCTTCCAGCGTCAGTCCCAGTTCCAGTAGCCTCAGAGAAATGGTTTCTCCGCTATCAGCGGGATCTATCACCAGGGCTTGGCTAGTAACCTCATCGAAAACCAAATAGCAATTGGTGCTCAATTCACCTAGGACAAAAGTCTCGATCCGCATGTGCTGATTGTGCCATGAGGTGCCATCCGGCTACAATACCACTATGATCATCTATTTTGATATTGATAGTACTCTCTTTAATACCCATCAGTATCGGGTTGCTCTAGAAGCTGCCATAGCCAAGCAGGTTGATTTGACAGAAGACGATATGACGGAGGTGATGGAAGCCTATCGTGAAAACCTGGAAAGTTCCACCGACTTTGACCCAGAGCTTTATCTCGATTTTTTGATCGAATACCAAGAATTATCAGATTCTTTACGGCCAGCTTTAGCTGAACTGATGTATGACAAAAGCAGATTTGAAGCTGCAGTTTATCCTGATGTGTTACCTTGTTTGTCAGGACTGCATGAAACGGGTCACAGCTTGGGTATTTATTCTGAAGCTGTTGAAAAATGGCAGGTAAAGAAGATTGAATTGGCAGGTTTTAAGCAATTTTTTGAGGAAGATTTGACCATCGTCGCTCACCGCAAAATGGAACCCGAAGTAATCACTAAGCTAAAAGCTGGAGCCATCGTGATCGATGATAAGAAACAAGTGATCGAACAACTTGCGACTCAGTCTTCAGTGCGCCCGATTTGGATCAGACGTCGACCACAAGAGCTCACTTTCGAACCAGCGGATGTCGAAAGTATTACCAGTTTAGATCAGCTGATAGATAAACTCGCTACCGAGGGCTAGCGCCAATTGAGGAGCTAGAGCATGCCTGGCAGTAAAATGTTTCCTAAGAAGGAGACCACTGGGGAGACTAAGTACGAAACTGGCGCTGAACCATTACTCCAAGGAAAGATCAATAAAATCAGGAGCAGGGTGCCATATTGGTGCATGAGATTATCGTATTCGTAGGCCAGTTCTTTAGGTAACAAAGCCAATACAATTTTACTGCCATCGAGTGGATACACAGGAATCAGGTTGAAAATTGCCAACACAATATTTATCAATACCAACTGAGCCACACCTAGTTGAAGCCAAAACCAAGGCAGTGTCCCAAAATTGAGGAGTAGTGCCAAGACACTAGCAATTATCAAATTGGTTACTGGCCCGGCTAGTGCGATCAAAGCGGTGTCTTTGAGTGGGTGTCGGAGGTTGTAAGGATCAAACTGGACTGGCTTGCCCCAACCAAATCGGGTCAAGAGGATCGCAAGTGTACCCAGTGGATCAAGATGGGCAAGAGGATTTAAGGTCACGCGACCTTGCATCCGAGGGGTAGGGTCGCCTAGTTTATCAGCTGTCCAGGCATGGGCAAACTCATGGAGTGCCAAAGATAAGAGCAAGCCTGGAAACAAAAAGAAAAAGCTCAAGGGGTCAGTAAAAAGTAATTGCCACATAGTTTTATTTTAACATTATCATCCTATTTGCCTATCTGGACATCACCTGGTATACTACACGTCTATGTCATCGTTTGTCTTCAAATTCCCTCAAATTGCCAGCATCGGCAATCGGGTTTCGCACGCCAAAAATCGTACTAAACATGCTTTCAAATACAACCTCCACACAGTGACTGTGATCATGGATGGTAAGAAGCAACGCATGCGCGTGCCCACCAAAGTTTTACGCCAACTTAAAAAGTCTGGTGTGACCACTCATTTCAAAAACAAAGCCGCTTAGCTTACGTAGCTTTAGTTTCTCCAAAGTCTACCGGCTACTTGGTTGATTTTTCTTTATGTCAGGCTTGTTTTAACAGCTTCCCACGAGCTGGGATTTTTGCCTTCGAGTTGCACTTTTTCAAGCACGATTTTTGATTGTGGATCGAGACTCAAAGCCAAAATTTTCATGCGCAGGTTGCCTTTGGTAGTAGGGATCATGGTCCACAATCCAGGCCATGGTAGGAAAGCTCTACAGGCTCTTTCAAGTGTTTGGGCCCAATCACCAGTGTGTTTTGCCACTGCTTCCAGTAACTCAGATGTAGTTTCACTAGGACCTGCTAGAGATGGAAAGTCAGCTTTTTGCAGCACTTTCTCGAGTGTTTCCCAGGCTACGAAACTGTCAGCTTTCGTTAACCGGCGCGCTATAGGGGTAGGTGAAGCTGTGGGTTGAGGAGTAGCAGTTATTTTCCCTTGGGCAAATGAAGTTAGCCAGTCATTAAGTAAAGGTTTGAGGAGATCAAAACTAGCTTGATAGTAATCCTGACTAGTCCAGTGGGTTTCGACTTTGAATGGCACCTGGGCGATGATGTCGCCGTCATCAAGATTTGGGCTCATGACCATGAGGGTAACTGCTGACTCTTGATCTCCATGTAAAAGGCTAAATTGGGCCGGTGAGCTACCTCTCCAACGTGGCAAATCAGAAGGGTGGATATTGAGCGGAGCGATTTTTGGCAGATCGAGCAACCATTGGGAAATCAAATAACCAAAATCGACTACCAACAGGATGTCGATTGGGTTTTTTTGCTGATATTCATCAAGTTGTGATTTGACGTTGCTATCAATCTTATGGGTGACAGTGACCACAGGAATAGAATGGGTTTCGGCCCAGTTTTGCATGGGCGAAGGAGTGATTATTTGTTTTCTCCCAATTGGCTTAGGTGGTGGAGTCATCACCCAAGAAATCACCAAACCTGGTTGTTGTCGCAAAATGTCTGCAATCTTTACTGTGCGTTCGGTAGTTCCAGCTAAACCAATGTGCATTAGAAACCTAGTGCTACTCGGCTATCGACTTCCACGAGATTTTCCGAGTGTTTTTTAGTTTGATACAAAGGTAAATCGTACTGTACGACATAGTCGGTGAAGAGGATACCTTCCAAATGGTCATATTCATGTTGGATGACCCGAGCCTCAAAACCTTCGACGCGCACTTTTTCTGAAACAAGTTTGTCATCGACAATTTTTTGATACTCTACTTCCACCCATTCCCAGCGAGGGACCGCTCCATACAAAAGGGGAATCGATAAACAACCTTCGAGAATAGGGTATTCTGGATCTGGGCCGAAGGTGTGTTTGGGACTGGTTTTTACGATCACAGGGTTGATATAGAGTTCTAACTTGGCTTGATTATCTTCATCACCATCAGGTGCGACATGAGTTACAAACATTCGCCAACTTTGATTGACCTGGGGTGCAGCCAACCCCACACCTGAAGGACTGGTTTTTTCAAGTAAAGTTTTGCCCAAATTTTTACTCAGAGATAGCAGCTCAGGGGTCAATGATTTGATCGGTTGAGCCTGTGTCCGGAGGGTGCGATGGGGTACTGTAATGATTTTCATAGTTTAGTTATTTAGTTTGGGTTTGCGAGCTGATACTTGCTTCGGTTTCCTTGAGTAAGGCATATATCGGTTGATTATTTGGGTTGATGCGAGTGATGATGAATTCAAATTGGTCTTGGGCCTCTTGATATTTTTTCTGAGCTAAAAGTTGTCTACCCAGCTCTGCGCGGGCTGACTCATAACTTGGTTTGAGCATGATGGCTTGTTGCAAATGGGCTAACCCCTCATCGGACTGACCCGAGCTCAGCTCAACTAGCCCGAGATTATATACTAGTTTTGCATCGGTGGGTGAGAGGGCAATGGCAGCCTGCAGTGTTTGTTTTGCCTCCTCAGCATAACGGGGATCAAGTGTCATCAAGGTGATGAACAATCGGGCTCGGCTCTTGTAAAAATTAAGGTGACGATTGTTTAATTTGAGTGCCATATCGCTATAGGTGATAGCACTTTCGGCTACCTCTGCGGCTGAAGTAGCTTGGCCCATTTCATAGAGACTGGCGGCTGCGCCGCCATAAATTGAAGACAGTTCATCGTAATAGAGGGCCTCATCAGGTAGTTTTTGGACTGCGTTCTCGATGTAAATGACACCAGTCTGGACAGAGGTGGTTTTTGAGTGGGCTTTACCTTGAGCAAAAAGATAGTCAGCTTGCCACATCACATATACATTCCACACCCACCACAGCATCACGATCAAAACTATGACACTCAAAATCTTTTGCCAGGTATCTATGATGGCTATTTTGGTAGTGCGTGGAGGCAGAGGTTTTGCAAAATAAAGTGATGTCCCTGCAAAGAACATGAAGAGTAGACTGGTGACCATGACCGTGGAAAAACCGAGAAAATTGGAAACTGCCAAACCGGCAGCTCCGGCGGCATAGACAACTAACCAGATCTTATTCTCGGGTTGAGCAGCTGACAGTTGAGCTGCTTTTTTGGTGACTCCAAGTAAACACATCATCCCAAAACAGCCTAACAGCGCTACATAACTACCTAAACCTAAAATCCCAGTCGTGGCTAAGTAATTGAGAAATTCATTGTGAGCTTTGTTGTAGAGAAAATCCCATTCTGAAACGAGATTGTGGGCCACAGGACGATCCTGATAATAACTATAGGCAAAAGTTTCTACCCCAGAGCCAAAAATGGGATAGCGTTTCCAAACCTGAAGCGCCCCTTCCCAGACGATTTTGCGAATTTCGCCAGAGTCGGTACCACCTTCACCCAAGCGATCGACGGTAGCTGTTGGTTGGGGTGAGGCCGGTGCAGGTGAAGATGCAGATGGTGTCAGGATGGTTTTTAGACTCGGGGTGAAAGGGGAGCCAACCAGCATGACTAAGCTCAAAATCAATCCGACCATGCCCAAACTAAATCGACCGGTAGTAGCTAAGAGCGGCTCTTTTTTGTTGGGGAACAATTTCGAAATCCCCAATAAACCAAACCACACTAAGAAACCTACTTCCAGACCTAAGACACCAG
>CAYQZC010000073.1:0-5256 GCA_964421945.1 uncultured Pseudomonadales bacterium | reverse complement strand
GTGGTGAATTTCATTTTCATTGGGTTGGCTAATTGGTTCTTTCCCAGCCAGGTGGTACTTGGCACTTATCAGTTAGGTCGCTGGATGGCATTGATTTCGAGTACTGGTGTCCTGACCCTGATTCTGGTGGGATTGGTGCCGCTGATCGAAGTACTAGCCAAGCAAGCTCGGATCAAACTCAGCGACAGTCACTGGATTGCGTTGTACTGGTTGATGAACGCTGCCGGTTTGTGGTTGGTGGCTCGGTTTGCTGATATTTTGGGACTAGGTCTCGCCTCTTGGGTAGTGGCGGTGGCACTGGCAGCCGTGCTCGATGCGGTCCAAGGTGTGGTGGTCACCAAGTTCGTCAGTAAAGTGAAGTAAGGCGCAAGCCAGGTGCGGTGCGTGGCTCAGACAGGGCGATCTAGCTCAGGTGCATGCCTTGACGTTTCAGCCAGCCTTGGTGTTTCAGGTAAGCAGGATCATATTTCTTGACGATGGCCCAAAACGCGGCTGAGTGGTTCATTTGGCTGCGATGGGCCAGTTCGTGGATGATCACATAGTCGATCACTTCAGGTGGATGATGGACTAGTCGCCAATTGAACTGGAGGTTTCCCCGACTGCTACAGCTCCCCCAGCGAGTTTTTTGTTCGCGCAGGCTGATGGCCGCAAATTGAGTTTTCATGGTAGCTGCTAGTTGGTGGGTCCTGGGGATCAGATACTGTTCGGCGGTAGACTTGAGAAAAGCATTGATGGCTTTGGAAATGGCAGCCTGGGTGGCCGGGGGTCGGACTGTGACTTGGACGGTGGTACCGATGATTTTGACTTGGCTGGCTTTTTGGTCGCTGGTGACCACCTCGAGCTGGTAGGTTTGGCCAAAAATCTGGATTTGGTCAGATTTTGGTTGTTTGAGTCTCATCTTTGCCAGATGTGACTCGATCCAGGCTTGATGGTCAGCCACAAATTTTTTGACCATGAATTTCGGAAAAAGTGGTGGACTGGTGACCACCACTTCGCCTTTGGTAGAAATGCTGATTTTGAGGCGACGCGCCCGAGCAGAAGTTTTGAAAGTAATCGGCTGATCCATAACGCTCTAATGATACAATACCTTGATTCGTGCCGAAGTGGCGGAACTGGCATACGCGTACGGCTTAGAACCGTATTCCTTTACCGGATTGTGGGTTCAAGTCCCACCTTCGGCACATTTGCTTTAGAACTCTTTAAGAGAAAAAAACCAAGAAACAATGAACAGCAATTAAATAGCAGTCGAGTTTTCAAGAGTGTGTGCTCTGACACTATCAAATTTCTTTGGGCATGCGAATTTTTTTCGGGGTGACCAACAGTAAAAGTGCGCTACAAACAAGTAGTACTGTTCCCAAAATAGAAAATGTCAAAGTATAGCCAATTTTTTCAACTGAAAAGCCAACTAAAAATGGGGTGACTATATATGCTAGCGAAGCATTAGCTTGAGCTAACCCCACCACATCTTCGCCATATCCATGGGCACGCTTAATCAGATCGCTATACACAGCTTGATTAAGTGGAGTGGCCAAAGCAATTCCAAATCCAGCGACAAAAATAAGTAGCATGATGAGTAAAGAGTGTCCCAAGAAAAAGAACGGCACCAAACTCACTCCAGCCAGCATCAGCATCATTTCAGAAATATATTTTTTGTGGACAGTAACACCTAGTTTCACCAATAAGAACGACCCCAACACACTGGGAATTTGATACATAATTAGTGGCAACCAAGTGAAAGTATGATCGAGCGTGATAGGCCCCAAATGAGTAACTTGCGAGAAAAAATGCTCTCCAAACAAAGAACCAATTGTCCAAAAAGCTGCATCGACGCTTTTAGTTAACACACCCACAATAATGACTGGAAAAAGTTGAGGCGCTAATTTCCACCATGTACGTAATTCACCCAGAAAAGAAATATGCGTTGCGGTACTATTTTCAGCTGGCTTGGTATTGCCAATCAGAAAAGCAATCAATAATGCGACTACTTGAAACCCACCAACCACCAAGAAGAGGATGTGTGGTTTTTCTACAAGTTGTGCGGCTAAAATTGGCCCACCAATAAGAGAAAAACTACTAATAATAGCAATCGTGCTCCAGGTTTTACTGTATTCAGGTTTTGGTATTTTTGAAACTACGAAATGTTGCTGGGAAAAAAAGAGCAATTCATAATAGATCCCCCAGATCACACTTGCGGCAATGAAAAAAAGTGCCAGCGATGTCTGAATACCTAGCAAACTTAACAGTGGGAAACTACCGGCAACCAAGATTGTCGCGAGGAGATGTTTTTTCCAGGTTTGCCTTTTTAAAATCCTCGGAAAAACTAAATCACAAGTGATCCCGGCCAGAGACGAAGTAGCCATGATTATTCCCATCACAGTGGTTGATTTCAGTGTTGAGTCAACAAACACAGGAAAGGCATAAGCCATTAAACTATCCGCAAAAACGATGAAGAAAAGTGATGCTAAGAATGGTACTAAAGGGCCAGAAATAGTGAGGCGTGGTAAGGTCAACCCTAGTCTATTCATACATCTCAACTATGACACATCTCGTTTTGGTTGTCAGGGTTCTACTGCGAGGCAAAAACTCACTTCAGGCAGTTTTAGGGCCGGCGGTGTAAGGGTCCCAATTAGTCCCATAGTTTATTTTCTTGGTGATTTGTGCTAAAATCTCCCCTGGAACGGCACTTTTGCCGGTACCTTAAAAACTAGAAAATTGGCGCCTGTGCGCTAAGGAGCTGTGTCGTGGAAAGTGTATCACTCAGGAAAGGTAAGTGTCCGATTTGTGGGAATTCTTATCCGGAGAGTTGGAGCAGTAGTTTGACTCTTGGAGTGACATGTGAAGCTCACTCTGATCAGCGGGACCAGGTTTTCAAGCCTGAGAACGTGGATTTCTCGGCTGCAAAAAACAAGTTCCACTTCAACCCACTGACTGGGGCCTACAGTACCAGATACGACTGGTCAGGGACCAAAGTCATGGTCAATGGCAGAGTCGGTACCGTGGGCTACGTACAAGCAGATGCTTGCATCGTGCGCTACAACCCCGTCGATCAACCAAGGGATGAGGATTGGCTGGCTTTGGGCTACTATGGTTTTCTTCGGCTTTATAAAGCCGCTGGCCTAGAAGTAGCACTCCCACCACTCGAGTTTACTGAGCCTGATTTGGTGCGGGCTGATCTGCTGCCAGAACCGGTTTTTCCACTTGATGTTCACTACAACCAAGAGGGACAAATCTGCGGCGTTGAGGTAAGTGGCGTATATCTTCCCAGTGAAGGTCTGACTGCCTTTCATCTGATTCATCAGTTTTGTAACCTCTATGTCAAAGATTTTTTTGAATTAGAAGCATCATTTTCAGCCGAAGGCGGTTTTGAGGGTGATGGCATCGAAGTCCGCAATCTGTATCAGCGAGTGGGGATCATGGAATACTATCATCGTCCGCGGACTGACATGCAAATGAAACACAACCAACATGTTTTTCAACTTTGGATTGAAATGTGTAGAATTTTGCTCCGGCAGCCCTGGGATGAAACACCTTTTACCTCGGTGGCTGAAATCTGGGCGGCGTTCGTGAAGCTTCAAGCTTTGGCGCTGAACCAAATGACAGGGCATCATTTGAAAGCCTTGTTGGCAACATGCCGCGCCTATTCTGGCAATCCGTTTAATCCTCGGATCTGACGGCTGATCTAGTTTGTAATGTAAGATAATCCCCTTTCGAAATTTCGGAGGGGATTTTTTTTTGCTTATTTTTAGTTTGTGGAGTTGTTTTTACTGCTAACAAAAAACCCCGCCGAAGCGAGGTCATTTGAGCTCAGAACGTAGCACCCGGTGAGGATAAAACCTTCTGAGATGTTATAAGTATATCAAAGATGTGTAAAAATGTCAACAAATGTATCAAAAAGGAACAGTGGTGTCGGGAGGGTAGAAAAAATTTTTATTGCGGAACAAATTCCAGCACATTAGCGTTTTCTTTTTTCTCAATGCCCGAGGCTCGATCGTCATAGCGCATCTCAGTCATCCATTGATTGACTGATTCGGCCCAGCTGCCATTACTTCCGGGTGTGTATTTGCGCATAATGTCTTCCGGGGTCAGTCGGCCTTGGTCAATATAAAACTTTTTGAGTTCTCGGGCCGCTCGATCAAAATTGGCCTCAAAAGTATCAAAAGTCAGCGTGCCTTTGGCATGGATGCCAAATCCGAGACAATTATATGAATTTTCCGGAATGTTTTTACAAAGATTGCTTTCCTGCATCGCGATAGCAGGCAATAAGCGGAAATCGATGCCATACCTATCGGCGATGGCTACCAGTTTGGTGCCCCACTCGTCATGTGGCATAAGTGGAGAGTTATAGCGATCCAAAAATCGGGCTACGATCTCAGCCCGGCCATCACCTGTTTCGAGAATGGTTTCTACACCTTTGATTTGACCGGTCGAGTTGTTGGTGTTGGACTGAGGGGCGGTGATGAATACCACCGGAGAAATCAGACTGGCTTGATCGATGGTCTGCAAGCTGGCAGGTAAACCACTCGATCCGATGACCACCAAAATCACGCCACACATCGACAAAAACCAACCACTGATCAGCGCTAAACGGCGATATAACTTCGGCATCAACTACTCAGTATACCAGACTATGCCGGGTGAAATCTATCTCGACAAAAGGCCGATTTTATGTTATCCTATAATATATAGGATGGTATGAAATACCTCTGGATAACTTTACTAGCTTTAGCTGTTTTTTTGAGGTGCACCTCACCGGTTTTGGCGGCTGAAGGTCAAGTGCTGGGAGTCCACATTTTAAATCCAAGTGAACTCAAAGATGCCGATGAGTTACTGCAGACAAATAC
Organism: uncultured Pseudomonadales bacterium; assembly: GCA_964421945.1. GTDB lineage: Bacteria > Patescibacteriota > Microgenomatia > UBA1400 > PJMF01 > BOKX01. The sequence continues at coordinate 415 of CAYQZC010000073.1, read as the reverse complement.
GCTTGCTCCAAGTGAGTCTTGGAACTATGTCACCATCCCTCTGACACTTAATGACCTCGAAAAAAAACAAGAGTGGCAAGATTTTTTCAACGAAGCTCAACAACGTAAAATCATTCCCCTCGTCCGATTGACGAGTCGTTTTGATGGCCAAAACTGGGTAGTGCCCAACCGTAAAGAGATCGTCCAGCTGATTAGTTTTTTATCGGGTTTGACGTGGCCCACCTCTGAGCGAAACATCATCGTCTTTAATGAAGTCAATCACAGTAAAGAATGGGGTGGGACACTTGATCCTGCCGAGTATGCCAAAGTCCTCAGGTTTACAGCTGAATGGGCCAAAACTGAACAAAAAGGTTATGTGGTGATGCCGGCGGCCATGGATTTGGCGGCGCCGAACGGCGCCGCCACACGAGAGGCC
>CAYQZC010000072.1:0-5365 GCA_964421945.1 uncultured Pseudomonadales bacterium | reverse complement strand
GCTGGGGACATCATCGTGGGTGACGCTGGTATCCTCAATATCGGTGGCAACGGCTCGACCATCAACTACAATGCCTTTGCTGACTCTACCGCAGGAGCTTCTGCTCTGATGACCTCAGATTCGGACGTCTACATCCAAGGTGATTTGGAAGTGGATGGCGGCATCCAGCCTGGCTTTACCACTGGCTCCATCGCATTCCAAGGTGCCTCCGGACTGACTCAGGACAACACTGGCCTGTTTTGGGATGATAGTAGCAACTTCTTGGGCATTGGGACTTCTGCACCTGGGTATCGTTTAGAAATCCGCCCAGCCACCGGAGATCCAAACTTTGCACTCGGTGATGCAGATGTAGCTCACGGTGTCACAGGCCAAGCGACAACAACTAGTGTTCTACACATCGCCCCAATTTCAAGCACTGATGGCGGAGCTCAAATCTCAGCTTTTGCTGACCAAGTTGCCGGAGCTCAACCACTTGAAATACGAGGTATTAATGGCACCACAAACCCCACCAACACAGTTCCCATGATCAGATTAACGGGTGCTATGCGCTCAGGCACTGGTTTAGCTGACATTGGTGCTGCGGACACGCTCTTCCAAGTCCGCAACAATGACAACGCTGCCGACATTACCCTACTCGGCAACGGTAACCTTGGCCTAGGCACTGTCACACCTGGCTACGCTTTACACCTCGAAAAAGCTAGTACTCGAGCCACTATGATGTTCCGAACTTTTGCTGCCGGTGATCCTTATGCAGAGTTTCAGTTGAGCAACTACGACAATGGCCAAGCCAATATCATTTTCTCTCATAATAATGGCTCGGCAGAAATCGGCAACCTCTGGCAGCTCACCTCGGCCGACGACACAGACACCTTCAACTTTCATAACTGGACGCTGGATGCCCCGTTAATGCGTTTTGATAACGCCAGCAACCGCGTCCTCTTTGGAAATAACACTAGTAGTTTCTTAGGCTTGCTCCACCTTGAAACCAGAGGCACCAATGTACCTGCCTTTGGCAAAGCCGTACTATCTATCAACCAGATTGAAAGTAACGGAGACCTATTTACTGCTTCGGCCTCTGGAACACCCCGCTTTGTCATTAACAACAGTGGGAGTGTTGGTATTGGCACTGCTATTCCTTCACGGATGCTCCATGTGTATGGTTCCAATGTTGGGGTAGCTATTCAAGATTCAAACGGTGGTGGCCATAACTACGTGTTCACCAATAACGCCACGGGTGATGGATCATTAGGTCTGTATGATGCCACTGCCCCAGGGTTTAGGTGGTTAGTAAATTCCAGTGGCTACATGAGTATCGGCACAACTACAGCCTTAGGCACTTTTGATGTGAGAGCTCAATCCTCTTCCTTGCCAATCGCTACCATTTCGGGTACCACTAGTGGCGTAGGTTTGCGGGTCGAAAACAATGGCACGGGTGATATTTTCCGAGCAGGTGTCAGTGGCCGTCACGTTTTCTCAGTCAGGAGTAACGGTGAAGTTGCTATCGGCACCACGCAAGGTGGCACCACCCGTCTCTGGGTCACTAGCGAAGGCGGCACTCCTTTTGGTGCCACAGGCACTAGTGTTGGTTCCCACACACTAGTCACCAACGAAGTCATGTCGGCTTGGTCAACAAACGACGTTGGAACGGCCAGTGAATACTTTATGCTGCTACGCTCTGACGAGGATGGCACTCCAGATAACGAGTACCGGATCGAAACCAACGGTCAGGCCTATGCTGATGGTGCCTGGAATGGTGGTGGCGCTGACGTGGCTGAAATGTACAAAGTCCTCGGTGGGGCTGAAGAAGGTGATCTAGTTGCTATTACTAACGGAGTAGTTGATCAACCAGGCAAAACCTTAGCCAAGAGTAGTGGCTATGGCTACGACACCACGGTAGTTGGTGTCATCTCCACTGATCCTGGGTTGGTAGCCGGATGGGGCGATACAGAAGGTGGTGAAAACCTGGATGTCCAACCAGTCGCCTTGGTAGGACGGGTCCCAGTCAAAGTCAGTCTGGAAAACGGCCCGATCGCAGCCGGTGATCCGCTCACCTCTTCCAACCAGCCAGGTGTTGCCATGAAATCTACCAAAGCTGGCCGGATCATCGGTTACGCCCTGGAAGCCTATGACGGCACACAATCTCTCTCAGCCGGTACCCTCCAAGTTGAACAAGAGCGCTTGGCTGGTTCGTCTGATCGCCAACCCCTACCCGCTCCTCAAGCCGGCACCGGTAAGATCATGGTCTTTGTGAACACTAGCTATCACGATCCAGCTATCCACATCACCAGTACTGGCGATGTCACCATCACCGGCAATGACGCTGCCCCAATTGCCACCGCTACCTACACTGGCTCAGTGGCTGGCCAAGTCTTGACCAAGGTAGAAGCCTTTGCAGAACTAGCTGTAGCCAACCTCAAAGCTGGTATCATCCGCACTCGCCTACTCTTAGCCGAAGTCCGGATCCAGACTCCAGAGGTCAAGACCAGCTTGATCTCCCCGATCGATGACACCGTAGCCGTCCAACTGAGCGACGCCAACGACACCTTCCAGGTCACCAATGCTCAGCAACAACCAGTGGTCACCATCGATGATCAAGGCAACACCAGCTTACTCGGCCAATTGACCGCTGCCACCGCCAGTGTCAGTGGTGATGCCACCATCTCAGGTCAGCTCGATGCCACTTCAGCTCGCATCCAAACCTTGGAAGCCAAGGTGGCCGAATTTGAAACCATCAAAGCCCAAACCGCCGAGCTGGTCAACGCCACTGTCTCTGGGACACTCTACGCTGACAACATCAACGGCTTCGAAGACAAAGTAGCCACCGCCATCCAAAAACCATCTCTCTTGGCCCAACTGCTCGGCACCCCAGATGATGCTTCCACCGCCGCTTCCGTGGCCTCACTCTTCTCGGTCATCGATCAGGCCGGCTACTCAGCCACTGGCTCAGCTCTCTTGAATAAATCTCTGGAAGAACTCAATCTCGCCAGCACTGATGTCTCGCTGGGTGCCGACGCCGCTTTCATCAACACCTACTTTGAAGTCAATGGCCCAGCCTACTTCTCCAACTCAGTTGGTATCGCCAATGAGCTCTGGTTAGGTAGCGGGACCCGGATCAGCGATGGCAGTATCGACTACGTCAACCCAGTTGACCCCGAGAATACTCTCTTCACCATCCAACCAAGTGGCAAAGGCACCCTCTCACTCATGGCAGGTGTCTTGACAGTCAAAGGCAATGGTCAAGTGGTAGTCACGGGAGATTTGAGAGTGGCTGGAAGTGTCGAAGTCGAAGAAAGCTTATTGACCGACATGATCAAACCGGCTGACTTTGGCAACCCACTCCAGGTCCAAGTCGCTGGTATCGCCACAGAATCTGGTCAGGTCCAAGAATCACGCTTCGAGATCGTCAACGAGCTCGGCACCCCAGTCGCCACCATCTCAGCCCAAGGCAAAGCTACCTTTGCTGGAGGTCTGGGTGTCGGTTCAGAAAACATCGCTGCCAGTGGCAGTGCCCAAGTCGAAGCTAGCAAAACCAGCGGCAAAGCCGTCGTCTCAGCTGGCAATAGTGAAGTCACCATCAAAACCAACAAGGTCAGCCCAGATTCTCTGATCTACGTTACACCTCAGGGTTCGACTGGCAACCAAGTCCTCTACGTCAAATCACAGACTGCCGACAATCCTGCCACCACCGAAAACGAAGGCCAATTTGTGGTCGGCTTTGACTCAACCAGCAGCAGCACAGTGCTCTTCAGCTGGTGGATCGTCAACTAAAAATGACAAAAAAATAGCCACATCCTCAGATGTGGCTTATTTCATGGTCAGGCAGACAGCAAACTACGACAACTCTTTATGCCTCCGCAGATCTGGCGGAAACTCCGCATGATAGGTATTAAACCTACCTGTTGCGACCAGTTTTTGCAACAGATCGACTGCATTATCGGCTTCGAGCCGAAGATCATGATCTACCTCTGCGACAAACTTGCCTTTATAAAGGCTGAGTCGAAGCATGTTACTCCGGTGAAGTTTCAGGCATCTGTTGATCGCCGTGGCTTCAAGTTCGTCACCTTTTTCAATAGCTCCGATACAAAGATAAGCTATCTTATCAAGATGACTACCAGAGTCATTCAAAAACTGCACTAGTTGCACGAGCAAAACGTTTTGCCCACGCAAAATCTCGATCTGTCGATCTCGATGCTTGACCTCCTCGGCCAAAGCATCCACTTTTTGCTGGGGCGCCGAACCGGAAAAACTAAGAAACCAGAAACAACACTTTCCGATCCTGGTCTGGATCGAATCGAGCACTTTGGCAAACCAGTTAATCATTGTACTACCTCTTTGTACTATCAACGAGCATTGATGGCATTTTCTCAATAGAAAAAGCCTATAACTATCGGCGATTATACCCCATACTGCTCAGAAACTCAAAAAAACCGCACCTCGGTGCTCCACTCGGAGACCAAAGATGCGGAATCAGATTTTAGTTATTAGTCGGTCACGTCCTCTGGACAATCACGACACAAACCATGTTCTTTGAGCCACTTGGCTGTAGCATCGGCTGTCGAAAATGTTTCTGGCTGTCCACCAGGAAGGGTCGCTATGATCGTATGCCCTTCGGTGGTCAGTTCGACCATGCCCCGATGATAACAATAGTAAAGAAACAAGCAGGCCTCGGCTTCGGTATAATGCTCGGCTTCGAGTGCTTTGATCAAAAGGTCATAGACTCGATTGCGATTGGCGATATCGATATCTTCGAGCACTTCTCGATAGATTCTCCCCCGGCGGCGAGCCGCCTCATGATTACCATTTGCCGTGTTCCCGTTAACTTCCTGTACTAATCGGGCGACTGCAGTTGCTTCAGCGTTATTCTCATCAAATCCATCCACGTCAGATACTCCATCTGGCTTAGAACAGAATAAAAAACTAACAAACGGGATTATACTCGGTATTTTAAAAATGAAAATAAACTGATATGTCAGGTTTTAATCTTCACAAACGAAGTAACTAGTGCTCGGAAATGGTGCGCTGACACCATAATATGCTCGACTGCCCGGATCGCACCTAGTCACTGTGGCCGCGGCATCGGCATCGGAGGCATTTGCTAAGGTAGTGACAAGCAAAAATTGATCTTGGCCATCACTATAGTACTCATAATCTGCCGGCAACTCATTCATATAAATGGTGGTCCCAGACGAAAAAGCATCGGTACAAGCAATTGACCCAGCTGGCACACCACAACCCATAATGGTGTTTCCAGCGGCGGTATCTGGGTATGATCCAGTATCGTTATAGTACAAACGCAACGCTGTCTTGAGCTGGCGGAGATCATTCTTGAGGCTGGCATCTGCAGCCCGCTCACGAACTCCCACAA
>CAYQZC010000071.1:0-5365 GCA_964421945.1 uncultured Pseudomonadales bacterium | reverse complement strand
ACCAAAAGTTCTTCAGTATCAGCAATTGGTGAAGCTTCGACCATTTGTGCTTCTGAGCTGGCTTCTGGCGACTGGGCCTTCACTTGAGTCACCACGCCAAACCATAGACTGAGCATCAGAGTAAAAGTAAAAAAGGCAGTGATGTGTTTCATGATCGGTCTAACTAGTTTTTTGGCTTCTTTCTCGGGCAAATTGGATAGCTTCAAAAAGTGATTCAAAGGTCCCCGTGTCGAGCCATTTTCCCTGTACAAATGCCACATCGAGGCTTCCCTCTTGTAAATAGACATTATTTAGGTCGGTTATTTCGAGTTCACCTCGGGGCGAGGGAGCCAGACTCTTAGCTTTTTGGACTACAGTATTGTCATAAATGTAGAGACCGGTGACCGCATATTCTGATTTTGGCTCGGTAGGCTTTTCTACTATCGAGAGTGCTTTTTTGTTTTCATCAAACTCGACTACCCCAAATCGCTCAGGGTCAGAAACTTGTTTAGCAAAAATCCGGCCACCTTTTTCAAAGGATTGGATAGCCACACTAAAATCTTCTTCGAAAAGATTGTCACCCAAAATCAGGGTGACTGAGTCCTTACCAATAAAGTTTTCACCGATCACAAAAGCTTGAGCCAGACCTTCTGGTTTGTCTTGGATTTCATAGGTAAACTTGCAACCAAATTCTCGGCCACTCCCCAGTAATTTCAAAAAGTCGCCTGCATGATCAGGGGCGACGATAATCAAAATATCTTTAATCCCAGCTTTGAGCAGCGTCTCAAGTGGGTAAAAAATCATCGGCTTATCATAAATAGGCAGAAGCTGCTTACTGGTCACTTTCGTCAATGGCCTCAGACGTGTGCCAGAGCCACCAGCCAGAATAATACCTTTCATACCTATCCTTTCTCTTTTACCTCAAGTCACAGCAAGTGTATCACACTTTACCATACCTAAAGTGTCATGGCCATCAAGGCCAACGTCGCTAGTGAAGCAATTCCTAAATACTCATACACGATCTGACGGGTCAAAGCCGCTGTCTTGACGTGGGTCACTATTCCCCACCCGGCATAAAAAACCCCTAATGCCAAACTCACCCACCGCAGCGGCACCCGCTGTGGCCAAACCGCTAGATATGCCATGATAAACATAGGTAACGTGACTACCAAAACAACATATGCCCACCGGTGTTTTCGTAATTCTGACCACATTATCTGATGATACCTCCCTTAAATAAAATCAATAAAAAGCCAGCCGTCAACAAAAACAAAATATGTCCCATATTTTGCCCCACCAATCTCATAGTTCGCCGATGTCCGATCACTGCCGTGTCATAGAGCAGAGTCAGAATAATGATCATAATCATGGCTAAGAAGAAGACTTTGCTCAATTGCAAAGGTGAAAATAATGGGGCTCTTTCAAGCGAACCAATGGGTACTAATGCCCGAGCTAAAACAGCCGGAGATGGAATCAGCTGGTTTTCCTGAGGAGCTGGGGCAGCTTCGACAGCCATGACGGGAACCGCTTCACTTTCGACTTCAGCTGCAGTAGTTTGTCCGGCTTCGACTTGGGCCACTTGGACCCGAGGTACTCCGAACATCTGGACTACTAGGGTAGTTTCATATCCATTTAAAGTCCCATCGATCACAGCGATGCCGATCTGGGTGTACTTGGGATTAACGATATTTGCTCGATGTGTAGGTGAGGCCATCCAAGCTTGCATCATAGGATCTGAGCTGCTGAAATCACGAGCCAGATTTTCACCTGCAGCTTGGTAGTCATACCCGGCTTCTCTCATGAAAGACCATGGCTCCTTGCCGGTTGGTGAAACGTGAGCCCAATATTGCGAGGCAAACATATCTTGGCCTTTTTTCTGGGCGGCCTGAGTCAGCTGATCATTAAGCGTCAAAGTGGGCAAACCAATCGTTTTTCGCTCAGCATTGGTTTTCTCAATTACTTGTTCGGGTGTGATGCTAGAAGCAAAACCTAAAACTGCTCCTGTCTTATTCAAAAGCGACAGACTTTGGACCCCCGCTAAAAATAAACAACCCAGCGAAACATACACGATATATGCTTGGGGATGCAAAACCCGCGGCCGATGATTATTCGAACGTTGCGGATGAAATAGATGGGCCCAAGTACGCCACATAGTGTCATTATGCAGACTTCTGCGCCAATGCTCAAGACTGCAAACTGCGTTCGGTTATGCTAGCATGAGTAAGTATGTCATTTGCCACACTTGATCGGTTATTTGCGCCTCGAAGCATCGCGGTCATCGGGGCTAGTCGCCACGCAGGAAAAGTTGGTCATACTGTTTTCACCAACCTCACCAAATATGGTTTCACTGGAAAAGTCTATCCCGTTAATCCCCAGGCTACTTCCATCTCCGGAGTCACGTGTTATCCAGATATTGCTAGCATCCCCGCAGTCCCAGACTTAGCGGTGATCATCGTCCCAGCATCAGTAGTACTCCAAACTGTGACTGCTTGTGGGCAGAAAGGGATTCCCTTTGCCATCGTCATGAGCGCAGGGTTTAAAGAAACTGGAAGTGAAGGTCTGCGACGAGAGCAAGAGCTGACCAATATCGTCAAACAATACGATATGCGTTTGATCGGCCCCAATTGTTTAGGCATGCTCAACACCCACGCTCACGTCAATGCTACGTTTGCCAGTCCGGCAGACATCCCTACTCCTGGTGGTCTGGCTTTTATTAGTCAATCTGGAGCTCTTGGGACAGCGATTCTCGATGTCAGCGTCACTAACCCTCTGTTTGGCCTGAGTAGTTTCGTCAGTTTAGGTAACAAAGCCGATCTCGATGAAGCCGATTTGCTTAACTACTTTGCAGATGATCCTAAAACTAAAGCCATTGCCCTCTATATAGAAGGTCTCCAAAATGGTAGGAAGTTGCTCAAGGCAGCCAGCCGTGTAGCTCGTACCAAACCAGTGATCGTCCTCAAAAGTGTCCGTACCTCTTCTGGACAGAAAGCCATCAGTTCTCATACTGGCAGTCTGGCTGGCAGTGACGTGGTGTATGACTCCGCTTTTGCTGCCTCTGGCATCATCCGGGTCGATACTTTTCAAGAACTAGTCGACGTCAGTATCGCTTTGGTCCATGTACCCAAAATGAAACAAAACCGGCTGGCAATCGTTACCAACGCTGGTGGCCCAGCGATTTTGGCAACTGATGCTTTAGCTAACCATGATCTGAAACTCTCGCATTTACATAATGTCACTACTCGCCGGCTGGAAAAGTTTTTACCAGAAAATGCTTCGATCCATAACCCAGTCGATATCCTGGGTGACGCTTTAAGTGATCGCTACCAGGGTGCTCTGAATATCATCCATCGTGATAGTCAAGTCGATGCGATTTTGGTGGTCCTGACACCCCAGTCGATGACAGACATTGCCACAGTGGCTAAAGTAGTGGCTGATCAAAGTAAACACTCGACGCGACCGATCATCGCATGTTTCATGGGAGATCACCGAGTCGAAGCTGGCCGCAAAATCTTAGCTGAAGCACACATCCCCGTGTTTGCAGATCCAAACCAAGCTGTCAAAGCCATTGCTGGTCTGGCCCAGTATAGTCAAATCATCGAAAATCAAAATCGAAGTTGGCAACAATCACCTGATTTGAGAGTCCCGGTGTATGCCCAAGAAATGATCGCCACTACCCAGCAGCACGAGCTAGAACGTCTCACCCTTTTAGCTTCACTCGAAATTTTAAATAAAATCGGGATAGGGATCGCACCAACTGAAAAAGTCTCGACTCTGACCCAAGCTGAAGAAGTAGCCCGACAATGGGGTTGGCCCGTGGTTATGAAAATCGATGCCCCAGCCCTCAACCACAAAAGTGACGCCGGTGGCGTCAAAGTCAACATTACCAGCCAAGATTCACTGACCCAGGCTTTTAAAGAACTTGATACCTTGATCAAGAAAAACTCTTGGCAAGCCGCTTCGATCGTGATGCAACCTCAGGCTCCAGCCGGCCAACAACTACTGATCGGTGCCCGTCGAGATCCGACGTTTGGACCGGTAGTCACCGTTGCCATGGGTGGTATTTATGTGGAAATCTTAAAAGATGCCGTCACTCAGCTGGCTCCAATTTCGACTGAGTTTGCCATTCAAAGCCTCAAATCATTGAAGAGTAGCGCTATTCTCAAAGGTAGCCGTGGTCAGGCTGGGATTTCCTTATCCAAAACCGCGGCTGTCATAGTCAAAATCAGTGAACTGATCGCTGCCGAACCAGCGATTGATCAGCTCGATATCAATCCACTTTTTGCCTATGAAGATGAGGTCATCGCTGTAGATGCTCGTATTATTTTGACGCCGCCCACCAAACCTTCATGATATCTATTGCTCAGCTCACCCAATATTGCACTCGCCACCGTTGGTGGCTCGCCACTTTGTTTGCACTGGCCGTCGCCATGGTGATGTTCGTGCCCCGATTTGGAACTATTCCCTTGGGTCTCAACCGAGATGAAGTCAGTTTGGGCTACACTGCCTATAGTCTGTTTCGGACCGGTCATGATGAACATGGGACCTATTGGCCGATCAGCATTTTGTCGTTTGGTGATCAAAAGTTACCTGGCTATGTCTACACTTTGATGCCCATCGTCGGCCTGTTTGGATTATCAGCTGCCTCAATTAGATCAGTATCATTACTAGCAGGTCTGGCGATAGTAGTAGCGGCTGGACAACTAGCAAAACACCTAGCTGCAGACTGGAAATGGTCACCAACTCGTCAATTTCTCCTGGGATTGCTGAGCATGCTTGTAGTGGCACTCAGTCCTTGGGCTACTCACTTTAGTCATGTCGCATACGAAGCTAACCTAGCTTTGGCATGGTTTAGTTGGGGATTGGTAGCCTGGTTCCAAGCTCGTACCACACGACACTCAGCAATCCAAATGCGTTGGTACCTACTCTGGGCAGTCTTGTGGGCTGCCAGCATGCTGACCTACCACAGCTATCACATCGTAGTCCCCTTGATGGTCCTTTGGCTCGGCATTTGGGAGTATCGTTCTTGGCTCAAATTACCAAAAGTGACATTTTTTGGTCTAGTGGGCGTGGCAGCGGTGACGGTTAGCTTGATGATCGGTGGTCAAATCTGGTCTGCAAATCAAAAAAAGAGTCTGGGAATTTCCCCCTTTAATCTCGATTCACTGTATCGAGCTGCCTTTCCATTTCGAGAAAGTTTAGGCCCAGACACCCCCGCCATAGTTGGTAAAATCTTAGCCAACCCAGTCAGCATCGCGATCACACGATTGGGTCAAAACCTAGTCAGAGTCGTTGATGGTGATTTTTTCTTCGTTTATGGGACGCCTCAAAACGACCACAATCCAGGAAACATGCCGTTATTCCAACTTTTTATGGCACCGGCCATGTT
>CAYQZC010000070.1:0-5488 GCA_964421945.1 uncultured Pseudomonadales bacterium | reverse complement strand
GAGGGTTACTACTGATCATCAAGGCCAAGGCTGAGGGATCAGCGGCCCCACTCGCCTCGATAATAATACGATCAGGACGAAGAGTATCAATAACTTCATCAATAGCGAACATAAAGGGGCCCACCAAAGTACAGCAAATACAACCATTCAAGAGTTCACGAGTCTGGATATGCTGACCTTTCATGATTTGGCTATCGACATCTTCACTGCCTAACTCATTTTTGATGTAGACCACTTGCTGATTTTGAGATCTAAGATACTCGATCAGTCCACTGATGATGGTGGTTTTGCCACTGCCTAAAAAGCCAGTTACTAAGGTGACGGGAATATTCATACAACATGTACTTTACCGCATCTGTACCTTTTTTGCCCGGGAAATCATGGAAGCGATTACTGTGGTGCGGTCAGAAGGGTGGTGGCTAACAGGCGGTAATCACGGTTTTGTCGTTTTCTCCGATCACTCATCTCCATGCTTTTCCAAAGCTCAGTCAGGGCATAGATATTTTGTGAAGGGGTAAGTCCCAAAAGTCTGAGGCAATCGTGATGATTTTCGAAATGGTAGTCATAGTGACAAGCGATACAAAGTGTCCTACCACCTTCAGCTTTTTTATAGAGGGGATGATTGCGACTATGGTGATCATGGGAAGCATGAAGATAAGGGCGCCAATCACATTGGCATTTTTGGCATTTCCAGTTGTCACGTTTTTTTATTTCAAAGCGGACTTTTTCGCTAAAGCTTCCGCTGGCCAGGAGTGCCAAAGCAGTGCCAGCTACAAGTGGTCCCGTCAGCTTAAAAAAAACCGAGCATAGCTCGGTGTATTTATCAAAATCTGTGTGGATGTGCTTTTCTTTTGTCATATTTTGGTTTTTGCTCACAAAAAAAGCGACCAGGTCGCCTATTATTTAGACAATTTATGCTTTATACTATCTGAAGTGGTAGTTATTTTTATGTCATTGTATTGATTTGAATATAGGTAGCTCGTTGATCGGTGTCAATAGATCAAAAGATGCCAAAAAAAACTTCTTCAGCCGCTCAGGTTGGTAAGTATGTGTACTACCAACGTTCCAAGCGTGGTTTCTCGCTCCAACATCTGGCCAATTTGACATCACTTACCCCATCTTTTTTATTGCGTTTGGAACAAGGCGAATACCAAACCATCAAACTTGATGCTGTCGAAAAATTGGCAGCTGGTTTTCATATGAGTGTAGTCGAGTTTTTACAAAAATGTCTCTTGGGAAAGGAATATTCTAAGGAGATGCCAAGTTGTGAGCATTATTTCAAGGAAAAGTACTCTTTACCGCCTGAAGCAGTTGATGAATTGGTCCAATATCTAGAGTTTATTGAGAAAAAATATCAAAAAGAGATCTCTGAGCTGAAGACAGCCCACGAACGCTATTGGAGCAGTGAAGCCCGTACAAATCGAGTTTTACCGAAACAGTCTAAAAAATCTGAAATTTCTAAATGAGGAAACTCTGCCCTGAGTTGTCTCGCTGAGTGGGTATCATCGACTTCTAACCAGCAGACTCCGTGAGGCAGCAGATACTGGTCAACATCCTTCAAAAGGAGCCTGATAAGTGAGAGTCCATCTGGACCACCATCAAGCGCTAGGTGGGGCTCAAAATCTTTAACTGCTTCGTCAAGTCGTGTGATCCGGGAGGTGGGTACATAGGGTAAATTGGCCACGATTAAGTCATGTTTCTGGTGGGGAACAGCTTGCCAAAGATTTCCCTGGCCAAAAAAGAGCATCTCAGGTTTTAGACTAAGTTGCTTTGCATTTTCGCGAGCTACTTCCAATGCTGGTAGTGAAATATCGGTGAGATGGAGAGTGAAAGGTTGAGATTTTTTTTGGAGTGCTAGGGCAATGCTGAGACCAAGCGCACCTGAACCTGTCCCCATTTCTAAAATTCTAAGTGACGAAGTTTTTTTAGCTATAATTTCTAGTTCTTTGAGGCAAAGAGTCACCAATTCTTCAGTCTCGACTCGGGGAATCAGTACGTCCGGAGTGACAGCCAAAGTCGTTCCCATAAAATCAACGTGACCGGTAATGTATTCAACAGGCATCTCACCATAATTTCCCAGTTGATTATGATCAAAACCGTAACGAATCAATTGGTTAAGTTCATAGGGTGAAAAAACTCGATTTTGACGAGTGTGGTGAGGCATGACATGTATTATACCGGTCAGACCAAATCACTGCTTGTATTTTACTTGAGACTCAGGCAAGATAGTCGATACCCCGTGGTGGTATAGTCAAAAGTAGCAGAGCTACATAAGGAGAATTATGGCGACGACAAAAATGTCATCCAACCCTGAGCCTAAGAGCTCAATCAGATCATATGGTAATGGAGAATCTATGTATTCTTTGACCAGCTTGGTCAATTTTATTAGTAATAACTTTGTGGTGTTTTTCTTAGCCGGATTGTTTTTCTTGGGTGGATTTTATGCTGGTTCATTATGGACCGAAAATAAAATGCTCAAGAATGGCGCTGGTATCCAAGTTGGAGCTAATCCTGGGGCCGCCCCGGTGGTTCCAGAAGGTCCCACCCCTGAACAATTAAAGAAAGCCCCTAAATTGAGTAAAGATGACTATGTCAAAGGTAACCGCAATGCCAAAGTAGTACTGATTGAGTACTCAGATTTTGAGTGTCCATTCTGTGCTCGGTTCCACCCAACTATGTTGCAGGTGATGAAAGAATATGGCGACAAAGTTGCTTGGACATATCGTCACTACCCATTGTCTTTCCATCCTAACGCTCAAAAAGCCGCTGAAGCTTCTGAATGTGTAGCCAAGCAAAAAGGTGAGACAGGTTTCTGGGCCTTTGCCGACAAGATCTTTGAAGAGAACAACGCTCTTGGTGGTCAAATCAATGCCACAGCGATCACCACAGCTGCTCAAGCTGCCGGAGTCAACATGGATTCGTTCCAGAAATGTCTCGACAGTGGCGAAATGGCTGCCAAAGTCAAAAAAGTCATGGATGCCGGAACTGAAGCAGGCATCACTGGTACCCCAGGTACCATCGTCATGGCAGGTGATGAAGTCGAACTGATCCCAGGTGCATTACCTTTCGAACAGGTGAAGCCAATTTTAGACAAATACGTGAAGTAAGTATTTGAATAGGATTTGGGAAGGGCCCCCTCGCGCGCGAGGGGGCCCTTTTGACACCAATATCTCTCGATCCAGATGTTACAATAGTGCCATACCAACAGGAGTTTTATGTCCCTCAAAACACAATTAACAGAAGATATGAAGCAAGCCATGCGTGATCGTAATAGTGCCAAGTTAAACACTATTCGCTACATGATGTCCGAAATCAAAAACTGGGAAATCGATAATGGCGAACAAGATGATGCTGGAGTTCAACAATTGATTGCCAAGCAAATCAAACAAATGAAAGATGCCATCAGTGAGTTTGAAAAAGGTGGACGCCAAGATCTCGTTGATGAAGAAAGTGGCAAAGTCAAATTTTTAGAAGTCTACTTGCCTGCTCAATTATCAGATGATGAACTCAAAGCTATTGTGACTGAAGTCATCGCTGTTACCGAACCAAAATCAATGGGGCCTGTCATGCAAGCCGTGAGAGCTAAAGTTGGTGATCGAGCTGACGGTGGGCGAGTTTCAGCATGTGTGAAAGCAGCGCTCAATCAATAATCACTGAGCTATCACTTTGATTGGTACCTGAGGTATGAAAACCAGAACTATTGGTGAAATTCTTAGAGCTGAACGTATTCATCACCGTTTGAGTTTATTGGAGTTATCACAACGGACCAGGATCAGACTCGAATATCTTCAAGCCCTAGAAGAAAACCGATTTACCGATCTTCCCGCGGCTACTTTTGTGAAAGGTTACATTAAAACCTACAGTCAACTTTTTGGTTTTGATTACCAACCATTGGTAGCATTACTTCGACGCGATTATAAAGAAAGTGCCAAAGGCAAGTTGGTGCCACGCGATTTCTTAAAACCAGTGCTGCGTCGCAAGTTAGTTTGGACACCAGTGACTGCTGCGGTAGCTGGGTTAGGGGTGTTATTTAGTGTGGTGTTTGCCTATATTGCAGTCCAGTGGTATCAGCTCAGCCGACCTCCGGCGATTACCATTTTTTCGCCTCAAGAAAATGCACTAGTTTCATCACAAGTGATTGTCGAAGGACAGACCGACACTGAAGCCTCCGTGTTAGTCAACGCCCAGCCAATCTCACTCCAGTCAGATGGGACATTTCGGACTGAAGTCTTTATACCTCGTCAAGGTTTGTCGACGATCACCATCGAAGCCACCGATCGCCAAGGCAAAACCCAGCTCGAACAACGTACGGTATATGTCAGTTTTTAGCTTGAGAATATGCCAAGTCTAGCGTAGACTAGACATGGCAACACAAAGGAGAATTATGGAGTTTTTACCAGTTTTATACGCGATCGTGCTTGTAGTTTTGACTGTGGTTTTGACTGCAGTGGGCATTTACATGGTGCTCGTTTTGATCGAAGCTCGACGTGCTTTACACAAACTAAACACTACCCTTGATACTGCTGAGGCCAAGCTCAATGCATTTACCCAACCATTGCAACGTATGGGGGGAATGGCCACAGGTCTGAGTACCGGGCTGCGAGTATTTGAATCATTTGTTGGTTGGCTCCAGCGCAGTAAAGACCGTGATTAAGGTAAAGCAAGAAACGAGGAATCTATGTCTCAAGATCGTGATCAAGGTTCATTTTTAACAGGTTTTACCTTGGGTATTTTTGCTGGTGCTACCGGCTATTTTTTATTTGGTACTGATAGAGGTGGTAAAGTCAGAGAAGAACTCAAAGCTGAGTGGACTAAAGCTCAAGCCAAGCTAGAGACTGAAACCCCAGAAGTAGTTGGCAGGTTGAGCATCAGAGAGGCGCTTTACAAAGTGGCAGATTGGCTCGGTGAGGCTCCTACTGCTGATTCCAAAACCAAAAAGGCCAATCGAAAAGGTAACAAATCCGGCCCCAAATCTCGTTTCAAGGGTGTCTAGCACCAAAGCACTCTACCTGATACAATCCACCACATGTGGACAGTTAATTCTTTACGCCAAGCTTATTTAGATTTTTATACTCATAAAGATCGTGCTCATACGGTTATTCCCTCTGCTGCTCTCGTTCCCGAAAATGATCCAACTACCTTGTTTACCAGTTCAGGAATGCAACCCTTGGTACCCTACTTATTGGGGCAAACTCATCCCAAAGGTACGCGTTTGGTTGATTCTCAGAAATCATTGCGAGCGGTAGACATCGAAGAAGTCGGCGACAATCGCCATACGACTTTTTTCGAGATGCTCGGCAACTGGTCACTCGGTGATTATTTCAAAGCCGAACAGCTGAAGTGGGTTTTTACTTTTTTGGTCGAGGTGGTCAAACTACCCCCAGAAAAATTATTGGTGACGGTTTTCAGAGGTAATGAGTCACTTAGCATTCCCAAAGATAGTCAGTCAGTCGAGATTTGGCAGCAGCTTTTCAAAGCTCACGGCCTC
>CAYQZC010000069.1:0-5654 GCA_964421945.1 uncultured Pseudomonadales bacterium | reverse complement strand
TTCTACCCCCTCATTCTTGGACCGCTGTAAAGCATTAACCATAAAAATGGCTAACACCTCTTGGTCTGATAGTTCGCTTGGCAACCAACTTTGCCATTGGTAGTGCTTTGAAAAAGCCACACGGAGTCCGTTCACCAGATCTTGCAGATTGTATAATGCTGTCACATCAACCGTCGGCCAATAAGCCTGTATTACTTTGCGGACAATGTGCATTGCATCCCAGCCTCCTGACAAAAAGAGAACGAAAGCAAACGTGTTACTGTTCTCACGAATTCTGGCAAAGAAGCTATTCCAGCTTAGATCAGGATAGCTCATCGGTAGAACCAACACTAGGTCAAGCAAATTGCTTATGACCTCAGCCAAATAACGATTGCACTGTGTAGTCCAAATTTTGGGGATATGCGAATCTATGCTCTTCCACAGGAGTTCTTTCATCCATGCTTCAGGAGTGCCTGTCATATTGTACTTTCGTTGAATCCATAACGGATCATCTTGCGTTGGATCAAGGATCAAACGCAAATCATTTCCTGGCAGGGCGGCAACAGCACTTAGCAATGATTCTAGATAACCATCACGAGCATACAACTTATAGTATGGCTCGAGGGCCTTGATCGAACGGATCACTGCTGCCAAAACTTCTTTATATCTATCATCACTATCCATGGCAAGCATTTGCCCAATCACTGAGTCATAATTTTCAAGCCATTTCGGGCCATAACGGTAGCCAAAATCAGGACTGAGACCTTCGGCTTCGAAAATGGTGAAAAAATCGGTCAGTCGTTGCTTTTTCTGCAAACTCGTTACAGGCATTTTGTATGCCTCCTTTTGATTTTTGAACGAACACTTGAAATCAAAACGGATTTTACCAAATTTCCAACAATTTTCAAGTTATGGGATGTTTGTTGGCCATTTTTGGGCAAAAAAAACCCACCTCCTAATAAAAGAAGATGGGATTTCCCCAATAATTGGGATTACGTACCAGCGCGCAGCGGCAAATCAACCTTCAACGTGTAGTCGAAGGGATATCCGCCGCCCACATCGTCAGAACTGATCAGGGCATCGACCATGAACATAGCCAACACCTCTTCGTCGGTCGGCTCGCCCTCAAACAATGACGCAAAGTATGCGTTAGTGGCGATCGACTGCCTAAGGGCCGTGATCAAACTGGTGAGGTCGGTGACAACCACGGGGTTAATGTGCTTCCAATAATGCTCAAGCACATTGGTGACAATAACCCGAGCATCTATAGGCTGCTCACCTGCCAAGTAGGCACAAAACGCAACCGAGTTACGATTGGTGCACACCAGATACGAAAAGTAGGCTGGCTCCCACTCCCACAGTGCAGCTGGGCAGTGTCGCATCAGGGCGACAACTTTTTCAGCCACTTGGCGATCGAACTTATACTGTTCAAACCGAGGCTGTGCTAACGAACGCGTCAGCTCATCGACCCAAAAATCATACCCCATAACCAAAGGCATGTGCTGCCTCCTTTTGATTTTGAACGAACACTTGAAATCAAAACTGATTCTACCAAATTTTTAGAGATTCTCAAGTTATAGGATGTTTACTGGCTTTTTTGGGCAAAAAAAACCCACCTCCTAGTAATGGAAATGGGTTTGCGAGTGTGAGAATCTTACGATTCGACACTCAATTCAGTCAAACAGTCGGGATAGCGTCCAAATGAAAAACCATGCTCGTTATGTGCTTTTTCAACTACTGCAGCCATGAACGCAGCCAGCACTTCGGTGTCCGTCAACTGACGTTGAATGGTTTGTTGCCAAAATGGCGCTTTTTTGAAACCCTTACGAAGCTCTGTGATCAGAGATGGCTTGTCATAGACATGATCATTGTCAACAATGCCATTCCAATGTAACAATGCCTCTTCGACCACCGGCCATGCCATTTCAAACCCGACATCATTTGCCATCCACAACGCAAACGCGGTGGCTTCCATCGTTGAGGTCAACCAACCTTTGGCTCTTTTCAGAGACCAAAATCTTAGCTCATCTGGCACAGCCAGAATAAGCTTGACAAGGTTTTCGATCTCTTCCTCAGAGATGCCAAATTTTTCAAGGCGGTCGCTTTGTAGTTTGACCTTGAAATCGGCCACAAGAATCTTGTGCATCCACTCAGTCGGTTCGCCAATCATGCCTTGTTGGTCAGCCAACCAGTAGTCAGATTTTTGGATCTGATCCCACTCGACGACCTCAAATTTTTTCAATAACCGCAAACCGTCGAGGACACACATATCCTCGAGTTCTTCGCGGTAAAGGACTGCCAAATATGGCAGAACAACTTCGATGTTCCGCCGAAGGGCTGGGACAACTTCTTCAAATTGGTCGTTCTCGACCAATTCCTTCAGGCAGTTGTTAGTCATTGGCTCAACTTCACCCATGTTTTTAATGTTTGGGTATAAGCCTAATAACTCGATTATCCGTGCAATCCGGCGACATTTTTCACTGGGAAGCATGCTCTTCGCCTCCTTAAAGGCTTTTTTAACGAACAGAATTCTTACTTCTGCATTCTACTACAAAAAGGCCATTTTTTCAAGTTATAGGATATTTTGGAGGTGCTAGGCATCCTATAATTTGCTAGTTGACTACTATATATAAGTATGACATAATGTATCCCTCGTTAAACCAGGCCTTTAGTCTCCCTTATGGGAGAAAGGATGCCATCATGTTGTAGCAACATGACACGCATATAATATCGATAACCTGGCAAACAGCTGAAAGTCCCGTCCAGTGTAGGGACAAAAATAAAAAGAGACGCCACCACGTAGGGGTGTCCGCGAGCAAAGGCTCGAACACTGGTAAAGATAGGGCAAAAATGCCCCATTCAAGGCTTCTTCTCACGAGGAAGCCTTTTTCATATTATTTTACAAAAAAAACAATCAATTATCGGAGAAATCTGGTTCCATCAGCACTTGGCAGTGAGGAGCGACTTGATCCCCTGTTTTTTCAGGTGGGCAAGGCGTTGATTATCCCACGGGACAAGCAAACTACCCATAAGCCCTATGTCAAGTAATTATCGAGGAAATTATGGCCCCTCACTGCCAAGTGTTAATGAACAACTACACTGTGAATTCTGAGTTCTAATCTAGCATAAAAATGGCGGGCTGTGAACCCACAGCCCGCCACAAAAACATCAAATTTTCTCGATTAAACTTGGCTTAATTCTTGCAGCCACTCGGCGACATTCTTACCATATTTTTCATTAAGTAAAACAAACATCAGGTGTGCGCGGAAGTAGTTTTCTGGATCGCCAGTCGTCAGCCATTTGGCTTTCGTCTTCTCCACCAACACTGGTTTGTGCATGGCGATCTGGGTAATGGCATCCACTGTCCATAACTCGGCATCTTTACCTAAGTTACTGGGTGTCAGATACTCGAAAATTGAAGGTTTGATTAAATAACGACCATAGGAAGCTAATCGTGATGGCTCTGTGCCTTTGTCGGGTTTCTCGACGATGTTAGCTAACTCAGTTTCAGAACCTTCTTTAAAAGAAATAATGCCATATTTGTCGACCACATCAGGACTGACTTCTTGAGCCATAATTATGCCCTCGACATTTGGGTTTTGCTCGTATAAATCCACCATAGTCTTGGCATCACCTGGTGTGCCAAAAACCATGTCGTCACTGTATAACACCAGAAATGCCTCTTCCCCTTCCACAAATTTTTGGGCTGAGGCCACAGGTGAACCATTGCCATAAGGCAAACTTGGATCTTGCTCGATCACCACAATTTTGGGGAAATTCAGCACATGCTGGACTGGTTCATAACGATCTTCCTTGCCTTGAGCTGATAACTGTTTACGAATTCTGTTGACACTATTGTTAAAGTAGTCTTCGTAAATTGGTTTACCCTCAGGGGTAGATACGATAATGATTTCTTCAATCCCTGCCTCGACACACTCCTCGACCACAAACTGCATAATTGGCCGATTACCCAATGGCAACATTGCTTTGGGAATTGTTTTAGTGATAGGCAAATAGCGACTCGCAAAGCCTGCATCAGTGATAATGGCTTTCCGGACTCGTTGATTTTCAGACATACTATTAGACTCCTCTTTATAAGTACTTGCTTCTTAGTACTGTTCTCGGGGTGAGCATACGATGATCGAGCCCAGATGTCAATTCAATCAAACTAGCTTTCCAGAGAAAAATGCATTCATTTTGACTCATTGCATTCCAGCCTCAAAATTGAGTAAGATGAACTATGCGCAGAATCCGGGTTTCACCCCGTTATCTTATTTTAGGGGCATTGGTAGTTATCCTTACCTTGGGTCTAGTTTCGGTTTTGATTCTGAGTCGATTTAATCAAGATGTTCGCCAACAGGCTGCTAGCTCGGGCGGCATTACCAAACCAGCCTATCTCCCCTCCAACCAAATGTACCCAGCTGGGACCAAAGTCACAACTGATTTGGTAGTTTCTACCCAAAATCGCCAAGTCGATGGGGTTCAAGTCATTTACCGCACAGTGGGAACCCTCCCTGCAGATCTGGCATTCACTCCAAATCCAAATAACGGCCTCGATTTAGCTGTCCCTTTCACCGTAAAACCATCGACCGAAACCAGCGTCGAAGGCCCCGTCAATACATTTAGTCTTGGTTTCGTCACCAAAAACCCAAGCGTTCCACTCAACACTCAGACCCAAACCATCAAACTAGGTACGCTGACTTACACCGCTGGCAGCAACATGTTTTACTTTAATCAAGTCAACCCAGATAGCAAAATCATCGAGCACACCACTTTGACCGACTTGATGTTGGCTTCAAACATGCGTGAATATACTTTTGATCCCGCCCCAGCTCCAAGTCCAAGCGTCTCTCCGACTCCTGGCCCTATCAACTGGCAAACCACCACCACTCAACTTTCGGCAGCTGAACTTGCCATCAAAATCGGCACCAAAACCTTTTATGGCAAACCAGATGCTGGGACTGCCATGCAGCTTCACTCAGACCCTGGTAGTGCCACCTATACTACTTTAGAAGCCATGTGGACCGAGCAAGGTATTCCCATGCGCTTATTCTTGTACTTTAGTCGCAGTCTGACCACTGGACTTTGGCGCGTGACTGAGATGAGAACCTACAATGGCACTACTCTTGGGGGTTGGCTCTATTATCAAGGCACAGCTTTCGGGCAAGCCTTGGCAGGACAGAGTACCAACGTCAACTTACTCACAATTGCTTCAGATACTGGAGCCTCACTAAATGGTACAGTTTCGATGAAAACCATGAATTTGCGATCATTCATCAATGCTTCACCGATTCCTTCACCGAGCATCATCGTGAGTCCGATCCCGACACCTACTCCAAGTCCTAGTCCCAGAGTCTGTACTCAAGATGTGAAACAATGTCCTGATGGCAGCTTTGTCTCGCGCAGTGTGGCTCTAAATTGCCAATTCTTACCTTGTCCAAGCCCTCTCCCCAGTCCCACCGCTGGTGTGACTCCATCACCTTCGGCCCAACCTTCACCTACTCCATCCGCTTGTACAGCCAGCCCAGACATTAACGGCGATGGCAAAATTAATATCATAGATTACTCAGCTCTCTTGGCTGCCTATGTCGGCAATAAAACTAACACTGGCGCTGACCTTAACTGTGATGGCAAAATAAACTTACTAGACTACAGCGTTTTACTGAACGCCTACC
>CAYQZC010000068.1:0-5655 GCA_964421945.1 uncultured Pseudomonadales bacterium | reverse complement strand
AAAGGCCTATCGTGAGCTAGCGGGGACTCATGGGATAGCACCTGTCCAGACATCTATTTTGCAGTTACTGCAGATGAAACCAGTCAGGACAATCTCTGGCGTGACCCCAATTACCGTTTTGACCAAGCCCTTCCCCTGCCCTGGGACCTGTATTTTTTGTCCCAATGACATTCGCATGCCCAAAAGTTACTTGAGCGATGAGCCAGGTGCACAGCGGGCGGAGCGAAATTGGTTTGATCCTTATCTACAGACCTATAACCGCTTGCAGGCTTTGGCAAATATTGGTCACAATGTCGACAAAGCAGAGCTGATCATTTTGGGTGGGACGTGGTCATACTATCCGGAAGCCTACCAAATTTGGTTTATCAAAGAGTGTTTCAGAGCTTTGAATGATTTTGGGACCGGCAAAGATGATCGGACTCAAATCATGGCTCGATATGATCAGATGCAACAGATTTTGGAAACCAAAGGTGATTTTGCCCCTACCAACGAACCTAGTCATAACAAACAGGTTTCACATACCAAGCTTTTGCGTGGTCAGGAATTGACTAAAACATATAACCAAGTGATTTCTGAGTTATACGTAGCTCCAGAAAGAAAAGCTGGTTTCGATGCCTATCAAACTGCCACTTGGGAAGAGCTTCAATCCGAGCAAGTAGCCAATGAAACAGCCGTGGTGCGCAATGTGGGTTTGGTGATCGAAACCCGGCCAGATAATATTTCCGAAGCTGAAGTCAAGCGAATCCGCCGCTTGGGATGTACCAAAACTCAAATCGGAGTCCAGTCGCTGCAGGATCAAGTTTTGTCGCTTAATAAACGCGGCCACGACGTGGCCGCTACCCGTCGGGCATTTAAGTTACTTCGCCAAGCTGGTTTCAAAATCCACGCCCACTGGATGGCCAACCTCTATGGCTCAAATGTCGAGGCAGATAAAGCAGACTTTGACCAACTCTTCACTGATCCAGATTTTCGCCCTGATGAACTCAAAATATACCCTTGTTCATTGATCGACAGTGCCGAACTAATGGCCTACCACCAGCGAGGTGAATGGCAACCATACTCCCGAGAAGAACTACTGGAAGTGGTGACTCATTGTCTGCGAGTTACTCCTGGCTATTGTCGATTGACGCGGATCATCCGAGATATTCCTTCCACAGACATTGTAGTTGGTAATAAACTTACCAACTTTCGTCAGATCGCCGAGGCCGAATTATCCAAAGCCAGTCAGCAATCACAAGATATCCGAGCCAGAGAAATCAGAGGTGAAAAAGTCGACACTGCCCATGCCGAGCTGAGTGAACTCGCCTACTCTACTTCGAGCAGTCAAGAAGTTTTTATGCAATACACCGTAGATGGTAAATTGGCGGCATTTCTTCGCCTCAGTCTACCGACAGAACCGAGCTTTATCGAGGAGCTTAAACAAGCTGCCATCATTCGAGAATTACATGTCTATGGTCAGGTGGTTGGCCTGGGTCAAAGAGGCCAAGATAAAGCACAACATCAAGGTCTTGGTAAAAAGCTGTTACTGGCAGCCGAGGCCCGCGTCAAAGCTCTCGGCTTTTCCAAGTTAGCGGTGATTTCCGCCATTGGTACCCGTGAGTACTATCGTCAGCGTGGTTTTAAAGATGGTGGTTTGTATCAATTGCTTGATATCACGGCATAGACGTCCTCCCAATAGTGATCAATCCAAGCTTTCCCAATCCCCGGAATCCGAAGTGCCTCGGTCGCCGTGGCGGGTTTGAGAAGTGTTAACCACGAGCAAACAGAAATAGGAAGTGGGTTAATTTGGCTCGGAGGTAGGTTTTTTCGCAGTACTAAAAGTCTTCGGTAGAGATTTTTGTCAGTTGGGCTAGTTTTATTCCAACCTGGCGAGCAGATATCACACATGCCACAATTGACCCCGTCAGTGGTTTTTTCACCAAAATGAGCTAATAACTGTCGATGCCGACATTGGCGACTACGAACGTACCTTTGTAAGGCTTGCCAACTTTTGAGGTGTGAGGATGACTGTTGGGCTACCAAACTCATTGGTATTTTTTCGCTGGGTCGATGATCTAAAATGACGCAAGCAGAAGTCTCTCCATCACGGCCGGCGCGACCCGCTTCCTGGTAGTACTCTTCCAAACTAGTAGGCAAATGATAGTGTAAAACCGATCTGACGTTTGGCTTGTCGACACCCATGCCAAAAGCACTAGTTGCGATGACCAGTGATAGCTCGTTGGCTAGAAACAGAGCTTGCGTGGTAGCTCTTTCTGTAGCTGTAAGTCCGGCGTGGTAGAGACCGGTCTTCAGCTGAGGAAAAAAGTGGTTAAAGCTAGCTTGGACAAACTGAGCTTTTTTACGACTACTGACATAGATGAGCCCAGGTAAATGTTTGGGTTGGGCAAAAAAAGCCATCATATGAAAATCTCGCTGCCAGGTAGTTTGGCAAGCAAGCTTCCCTAAAAACAAGTTATGGCGCCGGAAACTATTTAAGAAAATCCGTGGTTGCTGTAGCCGCAAGCTTTTCACAATGTCAGCCTTTACAGTGTTAGTGGCGGTGGCAGTCAAAGCCATCAGTGTTGGGCGCTTCGGAAAGCTGCTGATACACCGATGTATCAATCGGTACTCAGGTCGGAAATCATGCCCCCATTGACTGATGCAGTGTGCTTCATCGACAGCCACTAATGGGATTGTCAGCCGTTTTAACAGTGAGAGGAGGACCGGGCTTTGGAGGCGCTCTGGTGAAACATAAAGGAGCCGATACTCACCAGCCGCGAGCGCTGATTGTCTTTGCTGAAGTTGGTAGCTGGTAAGGCCACTGGTGAGACAAGTAGCTGGGATACCACGGGCGGTGAGTTGGGCTACTTGGTCTTGCATCAGCGAAATCAGCGGCGAGATGACAATGGTGGTGCCTGGCAAAGCCAAAGCCGGGATTTGATAGCACACTGACTTACCTCCCCCGGTGGGTAAAATCGCCAAAGTATCATGGCCACTGATCACTGATGTGATAATCTCTTGCTGATTAGAGCGAAATTGCTGATAGCCAAAATACTGCTCGAGTAGTGGAAGCGGATCCATTCAGTAAGTCTACATAAACATTCTTGCATCAAACTATATCTTTATAAAGCACTCTCACTCCCACACCATCCAATTTGATCTATTTTGATAGTATATGAGCATAAAACCAAATTAGCAGAGCATCTCTATCTCTGCTAATCAGCCCCTTAAAAAATAAAGATTGATTTATCAATCTATATCAGGGCTCTATTTTTGACTATCCAGCTCTAGATAGTGGCGATCACCGAGTCGCTCAGGCAATAGTTGTTTGCCTTTTGGATACATTTGATAGCCTTTGCCATAGCCTAAGGATTTCATAAGTTTGGTAGGAGCATTTCTCAGTTCTAGAGGTATCGGTAAGTTGCCGTATTGTTTGACATCATTGAGAGCGGCGAAATAGGCATCATAAGCGGATCGATTTTTCTTAGCCATAGCTAAGTAGGTGGTGCCATGGGCCAAATTTATTTGAGCCTCAGGGTAGCCGATTTTCATGACTGCCTCAAATACCGCATTGGCTACCACCAGGGCTGTTGGTTGGGCCAAGCCGATATCCTCACTGGCAAAAATGACCATTCTTCTGGCGATGAATTTTGGGTCCTCACCGCTAGCCACCATGCGGGCCAAATAATACAAGGCTGCATCAGGATTGCTGGCTCTCATTGATTTGATATAGGCACTGATGGTGTCGTAGTGTTCTTCCCCTTTTTGATCGTAGCGTAGATAGGGTGACTCCAAACTGGCTTGCAGATGCTCAAGCGTCAAATCTTGGTACAGCTGCCACGAAGTAGACATCAAAGTCAGTAACTGGCGGGCATCACCATTGGCAAAATGGATCAGCCAAGCACGAGTCGGTGCGTCGACGGTGACTGGTTTGGGTGTTTCTTCACTCAGCTTGGTGAGGGCCCGGTCGATGATGCTGCTCAGCTCAGTTTCAGTCAAAGCATTCAGGACATAGACCCGGGAGCGGGAAAGCAAAGCTGAAATGACTTCGAAACTAGGGTTTTCGGTAGTGGCTCCGATGAGGATCAGAGTCCCATCTTCCACAAATGGCAGTAGGAAATCTTGCTGAGCTTTATTAAAACGGTGGATTTCATCCAAAAAAAGCACGGGAGGTTTGGCAGTGGCTTGGTCAGGGTGACGGGCTTCTTCAACGATTTTTTTGATATCAGCTTTGCCGGCTGACACAGCAGAAACTTCTATAAATGGATGACCAGTCTGTGAAGCTAGGATCCGAGCTAAGGTGGTTTTTCCTACACCGG
This sequence comes from uncultured Pseudomonadales bacterium, assembly GCA_964421945.1. Lineage (GTDB taxonomy): Bacteria > Patescibacteriota > Microgenomatia > UBA1400 > PJMF01 > BOKX01. The sequence continues at coordinate 1,357 of CAYQZC010000068.1, read as the reverse complement.
GAGGTCCCCAAAAAATCATTGAAAAAAGCTGATGGGCTTCCAAAGCTTTGCGAAGAGGTTTGCCTTCACCCACCAAATGAGATTGACCCATGAATTCGTCTAAATTTTGTGGTCGCAGGAGCACCGCTAACGGGACTTGGTTCGCCATGCTGTCAGTCTAGCAATTTTTAGAGCTTTGGGAAAGATTAGGTTATAATTGCGCTTGATCGTTAACAATCGACTAGACCATGCATGGAGGTGCAAGGTGAAGATCCGTATTTTATGTGGCATCTTCGTGGTGCTGAGCTTTTTAGTGCCATCCCATCGTGGGTTGGCTCAAACTGAGTTGCCGTGCGCATCGGTGATGATGGAAATGAACGGTGAAGGTGAAGTCTGGCTTAATAATCGGCCGGTCACGCCCCAAAATTTTGTGATTACTGAGATCGAGTATTTACCGACCGGTAGTCTCAAAGTCCTTGCAAATGGGTATCTGCTCGTCAGTACACCCACTATTAGCCAACCCCAAATGCCACCAGTGTTTTATATGCCCGTGGATACGTATCAATTTGTGGCGGCTGATCCTGTCATCCAGCCAAATGGGATGATAGCTGAATGGTTGATAGTGCTGCCTGGGGATGAAAGCGTGATCTATCAGTACCAAACTGGACAACCTGTGTACTGGGGTGTGTCACCAATCGTCGACTTTGATGTGGTGACTAGGCCCGAGTCTCATGACTGGTTACTCGTGGTCTTGGATGAAACCGGATTGGTTTCCACCATAAAAATGGAGTACCGCAAGGCTGAAGATGGCTGGTCAGATGGTTATGTTGCTACCATCGAACTCAAACTTGAGGCAGATGTGTGGGAACTGACAACGGTAGATGAAACTGGGAATTGGATCCAACTGACTCCAGGTCACCCCCTCTTTGATGATAGCCGAGTCCATGGCACCCAGATTACGACAGCTTGGGTGAAAACCGATACCGGTGTGGCATATCCAGAGACCGGTCCTGTCTTTTATGTTTCTGAGGGGTTTTATCTCAATCGACTCTGGCAAGGCGTCAATCAGCGATCAGCTGACTTTATCCATTCCTATGTGGCGTGGAGCTTAGCGCAGTATGGGGTATTTCCGATCAGCGGTTGTGCACTACCCTATTTTTTGACAAATACAGAGCTCGCCTAAATCAATCGATTAATAGGATTGAGCCTGACAAGGCCAAGCAGAAATGCTTGGCTTTTTTTTATTTTGGTGCAACTGAAGAAATTGCCTAATGTATAATCGAGCGGCTCTTTAACTGATAAACCAAGCTAGTTCAAAGGAGGAATAGCTATGGGATATAGTGTCATTGGTTTGAATGCCGGACAGTTTGGGATCGAT
>CAYQZC010000067.1:0-5681 GCA_964421945.1 uncultured Pseudomonadales bacterium | reverse complement strand
GCGATGCTGTTTTTTGCCTCTTTTGGTGTGGAGCTCGGTAGCCCAGGTTGCAGAGCTTTGGCTTGATTGGGCGCGAAGTAACATATACGAGCGCAGTTGAGCGTAATAGGCAGTGTATCCAACTCCTTCGACACCTGGAGAGGTAATTTGAGTCATGACACTGATCGCAGCTTGAGTTTCTTTGACTTTAAGGCCACGACTGGCCATGATTTGGCGAATTTCTTGACGAGTGTTCTCGATGCGGGCGGTGGTTTGAGCCTCGCGAGCGTTATAAATCTCAATTTGTTGAGCCTCTTCTTCTTGGCGGCGGCGAAGAGCGTCAGCTCGGCGTTGTTTTTCGAATTGTTCTTGTTGAGCAGCCCAGCGTTCTTCTTGGGAAGGCTCGGTGGCTTCTGCTTGAGCGCCACCTGACCTCAACATAGCTTCACGCAATCTATCAGTCTCAGTATCTTGTGGCTCACTACTAGCTCGGTTTTTCTCGAGTTCACTAGTAGACGCAGCACCGAGGGCCCTAGCAAAAGCATTACTGCTAGCAGGCGCTTGTCGAGCTGGTGATGGCATCGTCAATGATGTCGTAGACATAATGGTTCGAATAAATAAGCCAGTTGATTATTATAGGCTTTTTTACTCAAGAAGTCAATTTGTATTCTTTGGCGAAAAGTATAACAAAGCTCCGAGAAAATGCTAGTGGATGTTTGGCTTTACTTAGTCTGGAGAGTCAGTAGATAATCCAGGGTTTTCTCACGACCGATCACACTTTCTAAGTAGTGATAGTATTCGTGGTTTTGAGCATATTCTGCTCTCACCTGAGGATCTTCGATTTGGCCGATGCGAGCTTCGATTTCTTCTTTGGAAGCGCCGATTTGAGCTTCATCTTTGATAGCTTGCAAAATAAACTCGAGTTGGAGTCGAGCCAAAGCTGTGCCTGCTAGTTCACCAGAAAGTTGTTCGAAAGTTTGTTGTCTGCGCTCGAGGTAACTTTCGAGTTTGATGTTAAGTTGATCTAAGGTTTTGACAAGTTGTTCTAGATCTCGGCGGGCTTCACCACGCACTAATAATTCTGGGATCGAAGGCTTAATTTCAGCAATCAAAGCACTGACAGCGGCTTTGAGCAAGGCATCTTTGCGATCCGCCTCGGTCAAAGGTTTGGTGGGAGGTGTGGTTTCTGCTTTGTCAGCTTCAGCTGAGTTGTCGGCGGTTTTTTTGGCTTTAGCTGGTTTTTTAGCTTTCTCAGAGGTTTTTTCTTGCTCATCGAGCTCTTTTTGAGCGGCGACCAAGGCTTTTTTGACGATGGCTTTATAGTTTTTCCCTAGATCAATTTCTGGTCTTTCGGCGATCTGGACTTCGAGTTCCCAATCTTCACCTTTGTCAACTTTGATAGGTTTGATGTCAGGGTTAGTCAGTGGACGCTTTTTTTCAGCTTCGATAAGGTCACTGTAAGCTTTGGGTAAAAGTGCATCAAGTGCAGCTTCGGCAACTCGAGCGAATCCAAGCATTTGTTCGGCTAAATGAAGAGGCATTTTGCCTTTACGGAAACCATCGCTTTTGATTTTGTTGGCTAGTTTGCGAAGGGCTCGATCGTAAGCGGGGCCGACTTCTTTCCACGAAATTACAAGTTTTAAGGTGGTGTTTGGTGCGATAGGAGATGTATCAGGCATTGAGCGATTATACACGGCTCAAGCAAGAGTGCATTTTCTGAGACCGTACTATATACTAGCGCCATGTCCAAATCAGACTCCACTCTACTCCATGTTATTTGCGATTACGTGGCCGGGGGCCTCGAGTTTGGTGAGATCACTTCTCGCCTGCAGTATCACCTCCAGGACCCACACAGCGTCCGGATTCATCCCACTTCTGTTCCTTCACTTGATACCATGGGAGTTGGTTTTGTGACCGCTCAATATGCTTTTGCACCTCACGAGGGGCGATTGTTTATTTATGGTAATGCTGCACCTCGCCGCAATACCAATAAAGGAAGTAAAGATAATCGTGATAATGGTATCCAGTACGCTCGCCTCGATAATGGAGTTGAGATCGTGAATGTGTACTCAGAATTTGCTTTTGGATTTGTCAAAGATCACATCGTCGAATATCGGATGGTAGATTGTCCAGCCGGTGGCTCACAGTTCCGTTCACGAGATTTCTTCCCAGAAAGAGTGGCTCGCCTGATCAATGGTGATCGTTCACAGTTGGGAGAAGAGCTTGATATAGCTGAAATTCCAGAGATTCCTCATAACTTAGTCGCCTGGACTGACGGTTTCGGTAACATCAAAACCACCATGCGAAAATCTGATCTGGAGAAAGCTGGCCTGACTATGGGTCAGAAAGTCCAAGTCATCCTTAATGGGGTGAGTATGCTCGGTGTGGTCGCCACTGGTGGATTTGCTGTCGATCGTGGTGTGCTGGCCGTAAATGCCGGTTCATCTGGATATGATGATCCGTTTGTTGAGCTTTTCTTACGGGTCCACCACATGAGTGAGAAAACTGCCGCCGTGCGGTTTGATTATCCTGAAGGCGGGACCGAGTTTGAGATCAAAGCGTTGGAGTAAATGTTAACTAATTTGAAATGTAACCACCTTGCTCATTGAGCAAGGTGGTTTTGGTTTAGCTCTGTGTTCCTGCGTTGCTTGAGAACTGCCGAATGATGTAGCTACTTCCTTCTTGCTTGAGGACAGAAAGGACTACCACTTTGGCAGCTTCTTTGAGGACGCCGCTCGGGTGACATAATTGGTATTTATCAAACCAAGACTGCACCAGTGGGGACAAAGGTGTGCGGCTTTTTGCACTGAGAACAATTTCCCCAAATTTTGAGCTAAAGAGCGGATCCATAGCTTCTAGGATAACTAAGACGTCATGGAGTATTTGTGTATCAACTGTCTTGCCATTGGGCAAGGTAACCGACTCCTGAGTAAGATCAATTTGCGTCATGGTCAGCCTCCAAAGCTGTGACTTAGAAAGAACACGTGGAGCATATTATAGCTCTTCAGGTCTAGTGGATAAAAAAGATTGAGGCACGGAGGGGATTTGAACCCCTGAACTGAGGTTTTGCAGACCTAGCCATTGGACCACTCTGGTACCGTGCCACGGTAACCTGGTTTATTGTAACCTAGTTTCCACACAGGTAAATAGAAAATATGAGTTAAAATAATGAGGTATGCAAGCACTGTTACTCCCTATCCAAAAATTTGTGATCCAGTATAAAGACCTGATTATCCGCTTATTTCAGGCGGCCGAGGCGGCTCTAGTGGTGATTTGGTTGACTGGTACCTATTTATTTACTACCAGTATTTCTTGGCAACTGACTATTTATGAACTAGGAAAAAAAGCTGGGGTCGTGGCTTTGGGCCTCTACTTGTTATCACTGGTCCCAGGCATATTGTCTCGCACTCGCTGGTTTCCACTGGTGGGAACAATTATCATGCCCTTCCGTCGACAGATTGGGATCTTGATGTTCCTAGCAGCGTTAGTCCATTTTAATTGGACCACCAGTATTTTTGTTTTTGTACTGGGAGTCCCACCGATGTTTAACTGGGCCCAGATTGCCGGGTTGGCATCACTTTTGATTTTGTTGCCTTTGTGGCTGACTTCAAATGACCCTTCCAAAAAATTCCTGGGTACCAAGTGGAAAATGCTCCATAATCTGACTCATCTAGCCATCTTTCTGATTTTCACCCATTTGGTGTTGTTTCAAAAAAATTGGATGATCCCCACTGCATTGGTGGTTTTGCTTGATGTATGGTCATGGATTGTCTTTAAAAAACGTCAAGCTCAAGCCCCCAAGGTGGCACCGGCGGCGACCACGCCACCAATGACTGAGTAGACACTGTCCTCAATGTGTTGCTATAGTATAGGTATGTCAAAATTCCGTACTTTCATTAATAGTGTTATCAAGTCTTGTACTAGTCCACAGTACTATCGTGATATTTTGAAAGCTAAGCCTTCGTTTAGTTGGCAGTATTTTTTGCTTTTGCAGCTGATTATTTCAGCGATTGTGACCGTGGCTTTGATGGTGCCTTTATCGATGTTTGATGCCCAAGATGCCATCCATCGGATTGCAGAAAAATATCCTCAAGAGCTTGAAGTTTCACTTGATAAAACAGGTCTCAAAATCAACCAACCATTACCCTACTCAGTCCCTTTCGGATTCAGTTATTCATCTGAAGAGGTCCAAACCCCCAAAAATATTGTCACTTTCGTAGACGAGGCTGAGATTACTGGTTTGCAGGATATCTATACCTATGATTCTTTAGTAGTTCTATCGCAAACTTCAGCCTATATGGTCAAGGATATGGATACCCGAGAAGTCAGGGCCTATCCTCTCAACAGTATCGAACTTGAACAGCCAGTCCAGATTACTGTTAATGAGGTCAAAGCTTTGGAAACTAAACTAGCCAATTGGCCAGCCATCAAATACCGGCTCTACGTTGGGGTTATCGGTTCGGTCTTTTTCCCAGCTGTTTTCGTAGGATTGCTGATGGTCCGTTTGATCACCCTTGCCGTCTACAGTGTGGCTGTTTGGATCGTTACCAAACTCTTTTTCAGTGCTAAAGCCCTCACATATGGCAATGCGTTCCGGATCGGCATGCATTCATTGACCCCGATCGTGTTTGTGAGCATGATTCTGTCGGCGTTGAGTATTCCCGGGTTCCAAGGTTTTATTTATTTCTTGGCCTACATGCTTTGGACACTTGTGGCTGTAAATGCACTTCCCAATGTCATGGTCGCCAAAACGACTACCAAATCCAAGTCAGCACCCAAAGCCAAACGCAAGTAAATTAGGCTGATTCAGCCTGGTTTATCTGGTACAATACCAGAGTGCACGACAGATCGAGAACTTACTACATCCATACATTTGGTTGCCAGTCAAATAAAAGTGACTCTGAGCGAATTGCTGGAGACTATGAGGCTCGCGGTTACACTGAGGCTAGTGATTGGCGGGATTGTGCTGAACTGGTGGTGAATACCTGTGCCGTCAGACAACGCGCTGAAGATCGTGCCAAAGGTTTTCTCCATAATGTCATGGTCTACTACAACGAGGCTGGCAAAAAACGCCCCAAAATCATTTTGACTGGTTGTATGACCCATCATGGCAACGAACGTTTGTATGAAATGTTGCCCATCGTTGATGAAATTTTGCCGATCAATGAAGTTGGTTTTAATCAAGCGACAGTCCGCAAAGATACCGTACACGCTTGGGTGCCGATCTCTACCGGTTGTAACTCATTTTGTACCTACTGTATCGTGCCCTACTCTCGTGGTCGTGAAGCTTCGCGGAGTTTCGAATCGATAATGGATGAAGTGGAGAAACTCGTCAAACAAGGTTTCCGCGAAATTACTTTGTTAGGTATGAATGTAAATTCTTGGGGATTGGAAAAAGTCGGGATTGGTTTCCGCAAGCTAATGCTCGAAAACAAAAATTTTTCGCGCGAAGATTTGCCTGATAATCAATCACAGTACCTGACCCCCACTGAGACTCCTCCATTTGTGAAATTATTGCAAGCGATTTCTAAGTATCCAGAAATTGAAATGATTCGCTTTTTGACCAGTAATCCATGGGATTTTCATGATGAATTAATTGCCGAAATCGGAACCAACAAAAAAATTGATCGCTACGTCCATTTGCCGGTCCAATCAGGTAGTAATGCGGTGTTGTACCGGATGAATCGCGGCTACACCCGCGA
>CAYQZC010000066.1:1497-5707 GCA_964421945.1 uncultured Pseudomonadales bacterium | reverse complement strand
TTGGTAAAAGCGGCAAAAACCAAAGGTGCCATTTTTTTCTCAGATGCCACCCTCCCAGTAAAACTGCCAAAACCAATAGCAATAAATAAACTGTCATCAAACCAAAATAAACTGAGGATGGGGTAGCTCTCAAAAAACTTTGGTTAAGAAGCAACAGAGAACCTGGTAAGGTGCTGAGCCATTGCTTTTGCAACAACACTCCCACAAAAGTGAAAATATAGAGCCAAATCCGACCAAAAACCGGATTAATGAAACTTACCAGAACTCCGAGTCCCACCGCCTGACTGGCTGACATGACACTACCCAAAGGTAAGACAATTCCTTTCTTTATCAATCTTCTGATCTGCCGCAATACCACTACCCAACCCATCATCATAATCCAAAAAACCAGAGGGATAAAAATGGTGCTTCCCGCCAACTGAGCCCAACTCCAAAACACTAACGGCACTAACCACCAAGTGTTTTTTTTACCCTGCCACCAATCAATGTAAGCCATCAGTAGAGTCAGTCCTAACACCGGTAAAAAAATCAGGGGATGTAATCTCCAAAAAACTGGCACCAAACAAGTGGCTAGGGCAGCAGTACCTACTCTCACTGACATCGCTAACTTAGCTCTGACCAAGACCTGATCAAGTGCCAGCAAAGTCAAAACTAACATGGGCACCAAAAAAAGTATCACGGCTAACTTGACGGACACATTTGACGATACATAAATAAGGAGCTCAGCTAGCCAGCTATGGGTCAGCCACTCAAGTGAAGGCTCGGTGCTTTTGAATGAAATGTCTTGATGTTGAGGGATCCTTTGATGATCTGCGATGAAGCGACCCACTGACATGTGGATCCAACTATCTGGGACCAAAGGCATCATCCACATCTGTCGGGTAGAAACAGCCAAAGCCAACCCAAGGACTAACCACCACACCCAGTAGGGTCGGATGTGACTACTCCACTGGTTTCTGACCTGAGTCTCAAGGTTTTGAAATACCGTTCGCTTGACTGACATATTCGTACACGTATCGAGACACTTCTTTCATATGATGCTGTGCTTCTGGCTCGTTGGCTTTGATCATCATACACAAAATGTAAGGCCGCTTGGGCACATAAACAATGCCGCAGTCAGTATAGGTTGATTTGCCAGATTCTCCACCTTGATGCACACCAATCTTATGCGCGACTTTGATGTCAGCCGGGACACCGGCCACCAGCTTGTCGTTAAACTGACTTTGGGTCAGTATATCCATGATCTCATTTGAGTTATCTTCACTTAAATACGATGACAAGTACAAACTACGCAAAATTGATGAATAGTTTTTAGCATTAACCACCGGTTGCTGATTATCAAGTTCTTTGGGGATATCCAAGCTATCAAAAACGTCCTCCAGGGTAGCATCAGCGCTGTTGCTAAACAGCACTCGTTGAGCAGTGTTGTCTGAATAGATTAAGGTCAGCTTGACTAGTTCATCTACTGTCAACTGAGTTCCAGCCCCTTTTTTCCAGAGTGTGCCAAAAAATGGATCAAGGTTTTCTTCTTTGATGGTCAGGATCTCATCTTTAGTCAATTCTCCCCGCTCATACTGTTTGTAGATTCCCATCACGAGTGGTACCTTCAGCAAACTGGCCAGTACAAATCGCTCTTGATCATTGACCCCTATAGAAACACCTGATGGCAAATACTCAAAGTAAATTCCGAAATCTACTGGAACAGTAGCCTGATACTCTCGCAGTTTAGTGCGCAAAGATACAAAATTGACCAGGACATCGTTTGGTTCTTCCAAAAAGACTCGCGGCGAAAGATATGGGTAGACTGTCCGGAGTTCCAAATTACTGGTGCCAGTCTCAGGCGTTTCATCTCTGTTGATGAAAGTCGCGAATAGCATCAAGTTCAAAAGCAAACTCACACTCAGAAAAATACAAACTAATTTCTTCATAGTGATTAGGTATGGTTCACAATTTCCTTGATCAAATAACCTACAAACTGCAACCCAGTTGGGATAGCTTTTGATCCGCTTTCCCCACCGATCCGATCGCCTTCGTGGGTAGGAAACTCAGCGATCTGGAAGCCTTTTTTCATAGCCCGCATCGTCATCTGATACTCCACTGCAAATCCCTGAGCATCAAGCTTCAACTGGTTGAGTTTTTTTCTTCTGATAGCCCGATAGCCATTGATAGTATCAGTTACATAGGGGTGGTGGGAATGCTTAAAGAATATGTTAGCGGCCAAAGAAAAGGCTTGGTTTGCCCATTTGCGAAACTTTAAAAGTTGATCATCTTCTTCATTTCGGGAAGTGGGTAAAAATCGTGAGGCAATTGCCAGATCAGCTCCATCATCAAGTAACTTGATCAATTTGGGTATGTCACGAGGATCCTCATTACCGTCAGGACTAAAAAATATCAGATACTCACCTTTTGCTCGCTGCGCACCTAAGTAAAAGGCTTCAGCACGACCAGGTTTTTTTTGAGAAATGACTCGTATACCATGTCGAGTGAAATATTCTTTTGTACCATCTGTTGAATTAAAATCGACTGCAAAAACCTCGTCTATTTTGTGTCTTGGGATTGCCTTCAACACCTGTTTCAGGCCGGCGATTTCATTGCGAGTCAAAATGATCAGAGTTGATTTAACTTTGGACATACTTTTCGCCGTACCAATTAATTGTCGCCTGGATACCTGTCTCAAGCTTTGTCTTGGCTATGAAGCCACAGGTATCTTTTGCTTTTGACACCTGATTCTGCCGTCTTTTTTGTCCATCAGGTTTTGATGTATCAAATACGATGTGTGGCTTATGTTTTGAATATTTGATGATAAGTTTGACTAAATCTTTAATACTTGTTTCTTCACTACTTCCAAGATTAACAGGATCACATTCAGCATATTTTTCGGTCACAGCTAATAAACCAGCTGCTAAATCTGCTACATACATAAAGGAGCGGGTTTGTTCTCCACTACCCCAGACAGAAAGTGGGTCTTCACCCGACATCACTCGCTTGATCAAGCTGGGAATCACATGTGAAGTAGCATCATCAAAATCATCACGTGGCCCATAGGTATTTGATGGACGTGCCAGAGCTATTTTCAAGCCATACTCTTGATTGTATAACCTTGCCATCACTTCGGCTGTGCGTTTAGCCCAACCATATCCTAAATTGGTTGGCTCTGGATCACTTTGGAAACCTTCATGCTCAGGCGTAGGGATACTGGCTGTGGCTGGATACACACAAGCTGAGCTGACGATCAGTACTCGGTCTACCTGATGGGCAACTGCTGCATCTAGCACATTCTTTGTCATTAATACATTGTCACCAAACATTTCAGCTGGATGTATCCTATTATATTGGATACCAGCTACCTGAGCAGCCAAATGGAGCACAATGTCTTGGCCTTTAATCACTTTAGAGACCGCGGCTGGTTTCAGGAGATCAACAGTGCGAATGATAACTCCATGTGACCAATCACTCACCTGAGGACTCTTTTTCCTGGTGGTTGCTGTGACCACCGCTCCCTGAGACACCAATAACTGACAAACCCATGAACCAACAAAACCTGTCCCGCCAGTGACCAAAACTTTCTTATTTTGCCAAAAGTTCCTACTCATACTAGGACACACTATACTTGATCAAAATAGCTAACGCTAGACACATTATCACAACTTGCAATTAATATCGAGGTAGCCTAGACTCGATAGTGATATGACTATTGCTAAGCCAAGTTTACCGCCCGTCCTAAAAAAGATTATGCGTCTGTTTTTTCTAGTTGGAGGTCTGCTTCTGATAGGCCTGGCAATCGCAGCAGCCTCTATTTTTTTAGTTACCACCAAGCCTGAGCTCGTCGGCTTAAGCAAAAAAAGTGATAACCAAGAGCAAGTCAAACAACTGTTAGATGAGGTCGGTACTTTGATTAGTTTGCCTGAAGATGAAGAACCAACTGTCGCGACTGTGTCTGATGCCGAGAAACTCAGAGAGCAGGCTTTTTTTCAAAAAGCCGAAAACGGTGATCAAGTTTTGATTTATTCTAAAACACGCAAAGTCATCCTCTATCGTCCGAGTCAGAAAAAAATCATCGATGTGGGATCGATCAACATCAAAAATCAAGCCGGCACAGATGAAGTCAGTGCTGCGGATCCAAGTTTGAGCACTAGCTCGTTCACCGTTGCGATTTATAACGGCACAAAAACAACTGGAATTACCAACATCTTTGATGATCGCGTTCTCA
>CAYQZC010000066.1:0-1487 GCA_964421945.1 uncultured Pseudomonadales bacterium | reverse complement strand
CTCAAATTGTTTCCCACTGCCAAAGTAGCATTAAAACAAAATGCTGCTAAAACCGATTATCCTACTAGTTACATCGTCGACATCAAAGGTGGTCAATCACAGTTGCTCCAACAATTATCTAAAGAGTTAAAACTACCTATCCAACCGTTACCAGAAGGTGAAATAACACCAACCACCGACGTCTTGATCGTTTTAGGTGAGGACGCTGTAAACTAACACTTATGCCAATTAAACTGCCTGCAGTTAGTTTCAAATTTCCTATCATGAAAATCGGCTTGGGATTGATAGTGGTGATGCTCGGAATTGGTATAGGTCTTGGCCTATGGTTTTACAGACAGGATCCAAATCCAAAAAATTGGATCAACAAGCTAAAAGATCCAGCTAAGCTCGAACAAGCAGAAGTAAAGGATCTGATTGAAAAAGTTGGTGAAATCGCAGTTTTACCTCAGGACGAAGTCCCAAATGTAGCCACAGTGGTTGATAAAGAGACACTTAGTAATCAACCTTTTTTTGCATTGGCCCAAAACGGTGACAAAGTGCTCATTTACTCTCAAGCCCAACGTGCTTACATCTACCGACCATCGACACACCAAATGGTGAATGTCGGTCCATTGATTATCGAAACTAACTAAGAGGTTTTAGCGTTCCAGATCGAGAGTTTTATCAATTCTGATTTTTGCCACAAACTCATCAACGTGTGAAACTATGATCATGGCACCTTCATAGGCATCGAGGGCATCGGCAATGATCGGGAGGTGGCGAAAATTAATATGGTTGGTTGGTTCATCCAAAATCAGAAGTCCTGGTTTCTGCAACACCAAACGGGCAAAACAAACCAAACCTTTTTGACCTTCTGACAAGTGACCGATTTCAGTATTGATGACTTGCGAAGATAACAAAAATCCCGAGGCTACTGAGCGAAGATATTCTTCACTACCACTTCCATCTCCAGAAAGCATCGCTTCCTCTAAAGACTGGTGGACTGTGTGAGCATAATTGAGTGTCGAAAAATCTTGGCGATAGTATCCGACTCTGACCCCAGCCGCGATTTTGGCCCCCGCTGCAGTCCCCGTTGCTAATGATTCAATCAAGGTGGTTTTACCAATGCCATTCGGACCTTTGATGAGGAGATGTTGATTTTTGACTAGTAGAATTTTGGCAGGTTTGGTCACCAACTGATGGTTCTGCATGATGGTAAATGAATCAATGGTCATGATGGTGCTGATCAAGTCAGCTTGAGCGGGAATGGTAAATGGCCGGATTGGTTTGTCTTCTTTCCTGACGTCGACTTTTTCACTCTCATACTCTTCGACTTTTTCGCGCATTTTCCTAGCCACTAAACGCATTTTTCCGCCCTTGTGAGCAAAAAAGTTAATTTTCTCTTTGTTTTCTTGGATCTCTTTGGCCAGCCGAGCATTTTGGCGATTTTCACGTTCGATCTGGGCTTTGATTTGTTCCACCACATCGTAATACGTGCCGGCGTATTG
>CAYQZC010000065.1:0-5799 GCA_964421945.1 uncultured Pseudomonadales bacterium | reverse complement strand
AAATTCAATCGTATGCCGGGTATCGAAAACTAACTCATCCAAGATCCTGAACGGCAGGTATAAAAAGACGGCCATAAAGAAACTAGCTGAGAGGATTTTGATCTGAGGGACGATGAAGGCTTTGGTACTAAAACAATGCACTTTGCGATCAAGACAGATCATGATAGTGATCAATTCAAACCAGGCGGTCAGCATAGTAGCTAGGGCCAAACCGTAGACTTGCCAGTGCAGGACAAACACTGTCAGCCAACTTAATCCCAAATACAAAACAATATCAATCACAGCTACCAACAACGGAGTCCTGGTATCTTTGAGGGCATAAAAAGCGCGAATTATCAATTGGACTAGGCCCTGAGCCGCGATCGAGAGCGCAATGATGGCTACCACCCGGCTAGTTGTTAAGGTAGTTCCCCAAGGTAAATTTCCAGCTCCAAATAGTAACCGGACGATCGGTACCCGTAAAATCAGGACTAACATGGAGGCTGGCCAAATGAAAAATGAGATTTGATGAAGAGATTGGACGATCAAATCACGGAATTTTGTTTGGTCTTGTTTGGCGACTTCTTCAGATAAAAATGGCAGTGAGGCCTGACTGATCGGGACACCAAAAAACCGGATCGGCGCTGTCATGATGTTGAGGGCGAGTTGCATCACCAACATGCTCGAGTTGCCGATGGAAGTGGCGAAAAACCCCAAAAACAAATCTCTGATTTCCCCCACACTGACAGCCACAATCCGAGGTGGAGTCAGGGCAAAAACTGTTTTGACCCCAGGGTATTTAAAGTTAAATGATGGTTTGAAGCGGAAACCTAGCTTCATGACGAGTGGCAGTTGCACTAACATGTGGATAGCGGCCCCGATGACCACACCCAATCCTGCCGAGTAGATGCCTAAGCTAGGGGCAAAGAAATATACGCCTGCTAAAATGCCCAAGTTATAGAGTACTGGGGCGACTGCGGGGATGATGAATCGCTGGTAAGAATTAAGAATACTGCCAAAAAAGCTGGAGATGGCCAAAAAGAACTGGCCTGCCAGCATGACTCGGGTCAGATTGGTGACGATTTCGATCTGTTCGGCAGAAAATTCGTGACCGGTCCGCCAGACAGTGATCTGACGCGCGAAAACGAAAATCACTGCTGAAAAGGCAGCAAAAAGCCCTAGCAAGGTAGTCATCAAGATCGAAGTCAGTTCAAAAGCGGTTTTTTCGTTCTGGCGCTTATAGGTGATGAAAACTGGTACAAAAGCAGCTGACATGGCTCCGAAAACCACTAGCTGAAACAGCATGTCAGGGACTTGAAATGCCACATACAAAGCGTCTAAGGCTTCTTTAGTAGCGATGTGGGTATCATAAAAAACGGTGATGAAGACTCGGTTGCGGACAATCCCAGATAAAGCTGAGATAATATTGAAAACAGTGATGATGGTAGCAGCCGACAAAATGGTGTTTTGTTGCTTTTCTAACCACTTTGCATTGGCTGATAGGAGTTTAGGCAGTGCCAGTAACATAGATGTATGTATCGTATCCAGAGTGGGCTCTGGTTTCGCTGGTTGAATATTACACAAACATTAGCTATAATCCCATCCCTAGAACTAATATTATGCCAATTCTCGCCAACGCCAAAAAAGCTCTTCGAGCCAGTGAACGCCGCGCTACGGTTAATCGCCGAGTGAAGGCTCAAGTAAAAACTGCTTTAGATCAAGCAAAAGCCAAACCAGAAGCAAACACGCTTTCTGAAGCTTTTTCTCGGATCGACAAAGCTGTGAAGCATCATTTGATGCATCGAAATAAAGCCGCCCGATTGAAGAGTCAGCTCAGTAAACAGATGGCGGCGTAACCGATTGTGGTTGCCATGTCACCTCTGATCCGAAATTTCTCCATTATCGCTCATATTGATCACGGTAAAACTACCTTGACCGATTGTTTTTTGAAGTTCACCCATACGGTAAGTGATCTGGATTTTCGTGAACGGATGATGGACAGTAATCCCATCGAGCGTGAGCGCGGGATTACCATCAAGTTGGCACCAGTCAGGATGACCTATCGGTATCCAGCGGATGGACAAGAATACATTCTCAATTTGATTGATACTCCAGGACATGTAGACTTTGGTTATGAAGTCAGTCGTTCTTTGGCGGCTTGTGAAGGCGTGGTGCTCTTGATCGACGCCACCCAAGGCATCCAGGCTCAGACCCTTTCAAACTATCAGAAGGCAGTCGATCTGGGACTTACCGTGATCCCGGTTTTAAATAAAATTGATTTACCCTCAGCTGATCGAGAACAAGTCAAACTCGAGTGTATGGAGACGTTTAATGTCTCTGAAGATGAAATCGTAGAGGTTTCGGCAAAATCTGGTTTGAATATTGATACATTACTAGCAGCGATCGTAGAGCGAATTCCTGCTCCACGTGGTGACGCTCAAGCTCCACTTCGTGGTCTGATCGTGACCTCTCATTTCGATACTCATCGCGGAGCTATTGCCTTGGTCAGAGTGGTCGATGGTGAACTCACACGCCAAAAACTGGCCTTAGTATCTGCCAATGCTCAATTTAATCCTGTTGAAGTAGGAGTTTTTACCCCGTCCATGGTAAAAAAAGAACGATTGGTAGCTGGTGAAGTCGGCTATGTAGCCACAGGTCTCAAAGATATCCATGATCTCAAAGTTGGTGATACTTTGACTACCGCGGCTGAAATCAAAACAGTCAAGCCACTACCTGGTTATCGGGAACCATTACCGATGGTGTACATGGAGCTCTATCCGGTCGATGGTGATGATTTTACCTTGCTACAAGATGCTTTTGGAAAACTTTCTTTGCACGATGCCGCTATCAAAGCCACTGGAACGCATTCGCCAGCTTTGGGAAATGGTCTGCGAGTCGGATTTTTAGGGATTTTGCATGCTGAAATTGTCTTAGAGCGTCTCCGCCAAGAATTTGATCTCAACTTGATTGCTACCGCTCCTTCAGTGCCTTATCACGTCGAGACTACCTCTGGTGATGAAGTGGTGGTAAACACCCCAGCTGATATGCCTGATCCTAGTCAGATCAAACTGATGAAAGAGCCCATGGCTCGATTGATGATTTTTACACCTGATACCTATGTCCCAGCAGTGATGAAACTCTGTCGTGAGCGTCGAAGTGAGCTGATTGATACGACTTTTATCGGGGCTCGAGCCAAAGTCAGTTTTCACACCCCATTAGCCGAGTTAATCACTGATTTTCACGATACTCTCAAGTCGATCACCTCAGGTTTTGCCTCACTTGAATACGAATTGTCTGATTATGCTCCGGTAGATGCAGTCAAAGTCAGCATCCTGCTCAATGGTGAAGTGGTTGAAGCTCTGAGTTTTATTACGGTGCGCAGCCAATCCGAAGCCGAAGGTCGGGCTCTGGTTTCCAAACTCAAAGAAGTGATTCCTCGCCAGATGTTTGAGGTGCCAGTCCAGGCAGCCATTGGTGGAACGGTGATCGCTCGGGAAACTCTCAAAGCCTATCGCAAAGATGTGACCGCCAAACTGTATGGTGGTGACGTGACGCGGCGACAAAAACTTCTCAAGAAACAAGCTAAAGGTAAAAAGAAAATGAAGCAGATTGGTAAAGTCGAACTCAACCAAGAAGCTTTTTTGGCTGTTTTGACTAAATAACTGGTATAATACCGCTATGCCAGATATCTTTGACGCCTCACGGCGCAAGCGATCAGCAACTTCTGATACTGCACCTACTGTCACGGTGACTGAAACGGTGACCGATTTTTCAGAAGCCGCCCCACGCCCCAAACGCCATATTGATGATTACTCCGAAGTTTTGAGAACTACTCCCCAGGCACCACACAATTTCTTAGCTTTTGCTGCTAAGCCTGAAAAAGTCTTTTTCGACACCCAGATGTCTGATGAGAGGGTTTTATTGTTGCTTCGGCGTCACCCAGTGACTCAAGTACCCTGGATCCTTTCGGCAATTGTTTTAGCTATGATTCCGTTTGTGGTAAGTGCTGTTTTTCCGGGACTGTCATTTTTGCCAGGTCGCTACATTTTTGCGGCAACTGTTGGTTGGTATGCTCTGGTGTTTAGTTTCGTTTTAGAGTCATTTTTGATGTGGTTTTTCAATGTCTACATCATCACTGATGAAAGAGTGATCGATGTGGATTTTAATTCTTTGATTTATAAAAATATTTCCTCAGCCAAACTCGATAATATCGAGGATATTACCGCCACCACGGGTGGAGCCATCCGATCAATTTTTGACTTTGGGACCATCAAAATCCAAACTGCTGCTGCCAATACCGAGTTTGAGTTTGAAGACGTGCCACATCCTGGCAAAGTCCAGTCTTTACTCAATGAATTATTGGTGGAAGAAGAACGCGAAAAAATAGAAGGAAGGGTAAATTAATATGACCCTGTTCCAATTTGGTTTTATCTTAGGCGAGTCTACCGATGTGGCAGTGGCTACTAGTAATGCTGCTTTATTCTTGATCAAGTTATTGTTGATTGTTGCTGGCTTGCTCTATGTAAGTTTTGGTTTTATTGTCACCCGCCAGGTAGTGATTTTGAAAAAAACCCTGATTACGCCAGTGACTCCTATCGTGGAGCTGCTGGGGTATATCCACCTCATAGTGGCTATCGGGGTGTGTGTTTTTTTCTTTACCCTCTAAAAAAGCCTTATAAAGCTTGATTTTTCCTCAATTTTGTCCTATAATATACATATCGAAGGCCGTTTTGGTGCCTTCTTAGTTTTTTGCCCAGAGTGGGCAGGAGCTAGTTAAAATGTTTGAAGAATACGGTGCTGATCAGAAATATGTCAGTGGTAGTGGCGTGTTGCCTCCGGGATATGAACTGCCTGAGGGGCATTATCTCAGCTATCATGACCACATTTACCACTCACCTGTGCGGGCGCCTGCATTTGCGGTCCTGAATGAAATGGCCGAAGGCACAGCCAAGGCTATGACAGATTGGGGCCACTATTTTATCCGGGTAACCGGCACTGATGTAAAAGCTGTCAAAGATGTCATCCGTCGGCTCGAAATGGCCTTAGGGGGCGTCGAAATTACCGCTGAGACGGTTGCGACCTCTGAAGAGGGCATCACCAAGCCCACAAATTTGGCTGAGGCCAACGACCTGTTTGAAAAAGCAATTGGTTGGGTGCAACAGTTTTTAGGTGAGTTTTCACAGCAGCAAATCGCTTACCTGCAAGACTCATATCATGGTTCGCGCCGTGATTCTGGGTCTATGAGTGGCTTTGGGCCAGAAGCAATCGCCAAAATGATGGAAGAAATCGAACGTGACGATGACTTGGGTTTCAACCCTGATCGTGACTTCGAATGGTCTGATCAGGTCTAGACCTTGTAAACTAGGCGCACTCTATGTAGATAGAGTGCGCCTTTTTGTTTCGTTTTTCATTTGGTAGCAATCAAAGTGAGTGATACAATCAGGATCAATGTCAGCGTTTCAAAGCACACCATTAATTGGGTTGCCACAGCTGACTGGCTGGTCGCAAGTGGCAATCACCCCAGACCATCAACTCTGGGTGGCTTTTGCGGTTTCTGGCCAAAATGCTGGAAATGTGGGCCGCGATGTCCTCACCTGGCTCCAGTCACAACAACCTACTTCCACCACCAGTGTTCATACTCTTTTGACGCAACTTCTCGGCTTAGTTCGAGACAAAGCTTGTGATGTCCAAGTGGCTCTCGCCTGGCATAACCAAGACAGAATGGTGTTTGGTGCAGTGAAAGGGAGTGTCCTCCTCAAGCGGCACGCCAAAGTCGGGACTTTGATCCAGTCGATGGGTGAAATCCAGTTGATCGAGGGT
>CAYQZC010000064.1:0-5993 GCA_964421945.1 uncultured Pseudomonadales bacterium | reverse complement strand
CTCAAGAAGACAGGTTGGCTATCCTGGGCAAAAGCTGAAGATGTTATCAGTTTTGAGATCGTAGCGCTTAAAGAAAACATTGCGTTTTATGTCAACTGTTCCAAGCAAATCCGAGACTTGGTGGAAAAACAAATCCACGGTGCTTATCCTGCCGCTGATATCAAAGAAGTCGATGAGATCAATATTTTTAGTGAAAAAGGCAAAGTAGCATTTGCTGCTTTGACCCTCGAAAAAGCTACCTATTTTCCGATCAAAACGTATAAGGATCTACCGACCGATGGTTTATCTTTGATGACATCTGCTTTATCAAAGATGGGTGAGGGTGAGGGAGCGATAATTCAATATTTACTGGCACCAGAACCACGCAGCTGGCAGAGTAAAGGTCGATCTCACATGCAAGCAGAGAAAAAGCGCGAATCTGATCCTGAAAAAACCACTTTTTCTAATGATCCTAAGCAACTTGAAAGCATCAGTAGCAAAGTCGAGAAATCAGGATTTAGAGTGGCGATCAGAGTGGTGGTCTCTTCTACCAATGAAAAAATCGCTGACTCACACCTCAACAATATCGTTGGGGCTTTTTCACAATACTCATCAGCAAATAATAACTTCAAACGAGTCCAGCTGTTCTTCAAAAATTTATTCATGATCGATTTCCTTTATCGGTATATGCCGATCATTAAGCGAGGTACCTGTGTCTTAAATGTGGAAGAATTGGCTACGATTTTTCACCTGCCAAATAAAACCGTCGAGACTCACCACATCAAGTGGTTGAACGCCAAAAATGCTCCCGCGCCAAACCTAATCCCGACGACTGGTCTGCGCGTCGGAGTTTCTGAGTATCGAGGTGATAAACGCGAGGTCTTTATGAGTCTCAATGACCGACGCCGTCATATGTACATCATTGGAAAGACGGGTACCGGTAAATCTGAGTTCCTCAAGGAAATGATTTTGCAGGACATCGAATCTGGGCATGGTGTTTGTGCAGTCGACCCCCATGGAGAATTTATCGAAGATATTTTGCAATTATTGCCACCTGAGCGAGCTGAAGATGTGATTTATTTTAATCCCTCCGATATCGAACGGCCGATGGGTCTCAACATGATGGAAGCCGATACCGAAGAGCAGCAACATTTTGTGGTGGGATCAATTATTGGCTTGATGTACAAACTTTACGATCCGCATCGGACCGGTATCATCGGTCCTCGGTTTGAACACGCTATTCGTAACGCTATGTTGACGATCATGAGTCGAAAAGGCACGACGTTTATCGAGCTGGTGCGCTGTCTGACTGACAGTAAATATGTCGACGAGCTTTTGCCCTATGTCAAAGACCCGGTAGTGAAGCGTTACTGGACTGATCAAATTGCTCAGACCTCAGATTTCCATAAGTCTGAAGTTTTGGATTACATCGTGTCTAAATTTGGAAAATTTATCACCAATAAAACCATGCGAAACATCATCGGTCAGTCGGAAAGTTCTTTCAATTTCCGCCAAGCCATGGACGAAAAGAAAATCATTTTGTGTAACTTATCTAAAGGTATTTTGGGTGAAGAAGACGCCAAGTTTTTGGGTCTGATTTTAGTGCCCAAAGTGCTGACAGCCGCTATGAGTAGACAAGATGTCCCGATGGAGCAGCGAGAAGACTTTTTCTTATATGTCGACGAGTTCCAGAACTATGCCACCGAGGATTTCGCGGTGATTTTGTCTGAGGCTCGCAAGTACCGGCTTAACCTGATCGTTGCCAACCAGTTTATCGGTCAGATCGACGAAGAGATCAAGAACGCTGTCTTTGGTAACGTAGGTACGATCGTGACATTCCGCGTCGGTGTGCCTGACGCCAATTTCTTGCAGCATGAATTTGCACCGACGTTTAATGAAACTGACTTGGCAAATATCGAGAAATATCATGTATATGTCAAAACCATCGTTAACAATGAACCCGTCCCGCCATTTAGCATGTCACTTGAGAAAGATATGGACGCTGTCAAACTCCGGATGAATCCGAAGCTGGCAAGTATGATCAAAGAGTTGTCCAGACTGAAATACGGCAAGGATAAGGAAGTGATCGAAGCCGAGATGAAGGTGCGGGCCAAACTTTAAAAGTCTCATCATATTCAGCAATCCCCTTTCAAACGTCCCATAACTTGATTGTGGATAGGTCTGCTGATAGAATATCAGTCCATCGGTGTTCCGCAAAAACGCGGATCCATTGTTCTTTAATTCAAGGGAGAATGAACCATGAGTTCATCAGAATATAATGTTAATGCTCCTGACTGGAATTTCATAGCATTGTTAGTCTTCGGCGCTGTTGTAGTATTGGCGCTGGCCGTCAGCGGTGCCTTCATGGCTACGGATGACAATCAGGATAAAAAGACAGTTGTCATTGCCACCCCTGACAGTGTCGAAACAACTGCCCCGACTGCTCCGTGGTTAGAACGTGAAGCTCCACAGGGTCAATGTTATGCCTTAACCACTGGTGAGCAGATCGTGTACATGCAACCATGGGCAATCACGGCTGATGAAGGCTCGGAACGCTATATGGTAGAGACTCTGGCGGCTGGTTACCCGATTACCTTGTTGAACGAAGCCGCCTTTACATCAAAGGCCGGTGTCACTCACAATTGGTACTTTATCGTGTACCAAGACGAAGCTGGGGAACCAGCCTATGGCAACATCCCGGCACAGGCCACGGCACTTTCCAAAAAAATCGACTGTAGCCCGATTTTTATCGGCAACTATGTCGAAGAATAGTGCCTACACAAACCCCTTTCCTTATGGAGGAGGGGTTTTTTTATGGTTGAGTGGGACTGGGTGTCGGTACAGAGCTAGGACTAGAGCTGGGAGCGCTGACCGATTGATAATCTTTTATAACTTGCTGGCAGTACATGTAGCGGGCGTACTCGAAAGTGCGTTGATGCAACGGCTCTTTATGTTCACTTTCTTGAATATAGCTACCCAACACTTGGCCTACATGGCCAGATAGAGATTTTGTACGATCGGATAAAATAGTAACTTGCTGTTGAGCTTCTGGTGGTAAGCTGGCTTGAGGAAGTTTGAATTGGGGAATTGACTTGGGGATTTTGGCGACCCAGCCAGGAGTTTTGAGCATTCCGCGACTACTGGCAACCGTCGCTACGCTGCCAACCAAAACCACCACTAACACACCAAGTAGGATGATTTTGACTACTTTCATGACCTCATTGTATCAGGAAGTGGGTTAGGCTGCGAGTTGAGGGTGGTCCAGCTTGCCTTTGAGTGCCAGGTCCAGATCATGGACAAAGTATGCCGGACTGGCTTGGCGCTGGGTGTAATCTTGACTCAGTGCCGTGTTAAAAACAGCCAAACATTGTTCGATTTGGGGGTCGCTGAGGTGAGGAAAATTTTTTCTCATACTTTCTCGGAAAAAACGAGCTGTCTCATCGGGAAATTGGTCATAATTTCGCACAACATTGATGAGATCCATTACAGAAGCTATATCAAATAAATCACGGCCCGTCAGCAATTTAAAAGCAATGGTGGCCACTGAAAATACTTCACTTTGGATGGTGACGAGATCAGATTTCGATTTTAAGTCAGCCATGCCCAAAAACCAGCGCATACGCTCAGGTGAGCTGTAGATGAGGGTTCCAATAGAATCCTCGGGATAAGGGATGGCTTTGACATCATCAATAGTTTCCATTTTTTGTGACACATTGTAGTCAAAAATTTTGACTTCCAGGGTTTTGACATCAATAAAAATATTACTTGGTTTGAGATCAAGATGTAGCCAGCCTTTAGCCTCATAAGTTTCGATGAAGCGAGCGACTTGAGCCAAAACATAGGTGACATCATCGGGAGAAAGTTGCTCAGTCTCGAGAAAATCATAGAGTGTCAGGACCGAATCCTGGCCGACCTCTACCCAATCCATGACCAAAAAATGGCGTTTGCCTATCTCTGGCACTAAACTATCAATGTATGTGATAGCTGAGAGTGCCAGTCCCGATCCTTCTGAAGTGTAGGCTGCGATAGAGCCAATCAACTCGGTAATGGTAGCACGCACACCAGAGGTGTCTTCGATATTTAAGGCTTTGATAGCCACATACTGCTTGGTTTCTGGATTGTATCCCCTGCGGATCACCCCGATGCCACCTTCACTCTGGATCTCACTTTCGACATACAGAAAGGGGGTACCATCCTCACTCAAGATAGGGAAATAGGGTTGATTTAAGGGGATGTCAACTTGTTTGGTTTTTTCTTTATGTTCTCTACTCATAACGCAAGGCCTCAATAGGTGATAAATTGGCGGCTCGGCGAGCAGGGGCAGCTCCAAATACCAAGCCTACAATAGTAGAAACACCAAAAGCAAGCCCGACTGCTGGCAGCGTCACTCGGGCTGGGAAGTAGGGTTGGATAGCCAAAGAACCAAGGTAGGCGATCAATAATCCGATAGCACCACCAATTAACGATAAAAGAGCAGCTTCGATCAAAAACTGGAGCAAGATCAAGTCTGGTGTAGCCCCCAGGGCTTTTCGCAATCCGATTTCTCGAGTCCGTTCGGTGACAGAAACCAACATGATATTCATGATCCCAATCCCACCTACCACCAGTGAAATGGCCGCGATGCCACCCAAACCGGCAGTCAGCATACCCAGGACACTGTTAATAGTTTCCAATAACTGTGACTGATCAAATACGGTAAATTCATCTTCTTCTAGATACTTACTAAGATCTTGTTCAAGGGCTGCTTTGACCTCCGGCACTTGGCTTTGGTCAACGGCTTCAAATGTAAAAGAGTCGATGAGTTGGGTATTAAAATCATCAAACAAGGTACTCAATGGGATATAGACATAGTTATCAAAACTGGGTCCGCCGAAACTGCCACCTTTAACTTTTTGGACGCCTGTGACGGTATAGGTGCGACTCTCAATTTGGAGTTTTTTTCCAACGGGATCGATGGTACCAAATAATTCTTTGGCGATTTCAGAACCCAAGACCACTAGGCGATCACCTTTTTGTTCATTCACTTCCGAAAACCACTCGCCTTTTTCTGCCGGACTTTTATTGACTTCAGGATAGCTGGCTGTCACGCCATATAAAGTAACTTTTTTGGTAGTGTTTTTATATTTGGCCTCACCAGTGCTATAAGCATTGATATTTCCGTCTTTTATCAGGCCGCGATTATTTCGTAAAATCTGAGAAAAGTAGGTGCGCTTGAGAAGTGGTTTGGTACTTTCAATCATGGCACTTTCACCACCAAAGCCGCCATTTTCGCCAAATGGATCGCCAGGTACCACAAACCCCACGCCACCACCGAGACTAGTAAATTGATCGCTGACATAGGCTTGTAGACCAGTCCCGATACTGGTCAGAAGTACCACCGAGCCGACGCCAATAATGACTCCGAGCATAGTCAAAAACGATCGGGTCTTATTGACCAAAATGGCCTTGATCGCAATAGTAAAAACAAAAGCTATCGGCATACGTTACATTTTCTTATCATTCACAATCGATCCATCACGAAAAACGATTAGTCGTTTGGCGATCTGAGCTACATCATCTTCATGGGTGACCATGATGATGGTGCGGCCTTCTTTATGGAGTTGTTTCAAGAGTGTTTTGATATCTTCGCCACTTTTTGAATCTAAATTTCCGGTAGGTTCGTCGGCGAAAAGGATACTGGGGTTATTTACTAGAGCCCTCGCGATCGCAACTCGCTGTTGTTGGCCACCTGAAAGTTGAGCCGGTGTATTTGCTAAGCGGTCACC
This sequence comes from uncultured Pseudomonadales bacterium, assembly GCA_964421945.1. Lineage (GTDB taxonomy): Bacteria > Patescibacteriota > Microgenomatia > UBA1400 > PJMF01 > BOKX01. Next base: position 249 of record CAYQZC010000064.1, on the reverse strand, counting down.
CAGACCCACGAGTTCGAGCAGGTCTACCGCACGTTTGCGGCGAGCTGATTCGGAAACTCCGGCATACATCAGCGGTAAAGAAACATTGTCGATCGCAGAAGTACGTGCCAGCAAATTAAATTGTTGGAACACAAAACCAATTTCAATGTTGCGAAGTTGGGCGCGAGCTTTCTCATTATATTTTGTGACGTCGATATCTTTGAGTTTGATGACTCCACCAGTTGGCTCAGCCAGCATACTCGCGACTTG